>JAQBVJ010000032.1 GCA_027623235.1 Planctomycetota bacterium | reverse complement strand
GCGGAGAGGGGGAGATTCGAACTCCCGGTCCCTTGCGGGACGCTGGTTTTCAAGACCAGTGCATTCGGCCACTCTGCCACCTCTCCGAGGCCTTGTTTGCAGGCCCTTGCGATTGTTTCGAAATCCGGAGAAATGTCAACGACACCCGTTCGAGGATTTCTGCCTGCCTGCCGTCATGGAAAAGCCTCCGAAACCGTATCGTGATTTTCCGCTTTTTGCACATGCCACGGGCCAGTAGGCCAGGAAGATCAAAGGGGGAATGCATTATTTCGGAGTCTGATCTAAACCTGACGACGCATAGAAACGGTATCTGACTGAACGCGATTTTCTGCAAGCTGGGTTCCCGGTGCTGTCGATGGTCGGCCGGAGTTTGTGGCGTAGCTCGACTGGCTTCCGTTCGAGGCAAAAGCCGGGCAGACGATTTAACGAGGATGAGACGATTTGGCTCGGTAATGCGTCTTCCGACATTGGACGGTTTGTTGACACGGTTATTTGAAATACCGGGCGTGGCTCTCTTCCAGTGCTTTCAGCCGGGTTGTTCTTTGCTGTTCGATCTGCTGCTTTTTCTTTGCCGGGTCGAACCGGTCATCTTTCTGCGGGATCAACGCTCCGGTCTCCTTGAGCCAGTTGTCGAGCCGTGCTTTCAGCTTTTCAGCAATCTGCGGGTTCATTTTGAGCTGCTCCGTCTGCTCGCCGATGTCCGCCTGGATGTCGTAGAGTTCGTTGCGACCGTCCTCGAAATAGTGAATCAGCTTCCAGTTCGCGGAGCGGATGATCGCGCAGGGTTCGCCGCCTTGGTTACCGTAGTGCGGGTAGTGCCAGAACAGGTCACGTTCAGGCAGTGACTCCCCTTTGAGAAGCGGGACGAGGCTCACGCCGTCGACGTGTTGTTTCGGTTTGAGTGGGATGCCGGCCAGCTCGAGGATTGTCGGGTAAAAGTCCGTCCCGGTGACCGGCGTGTCGCAAACGGATCGCTGCCTCGTGACGCCCGGCGCTTTGATGTAATAGGGCTCGCGGATGCCGCCCTCCCACTGACGCCCCTTGCCGCCACGTAATGGCAGGTTCGACGTCGCAAAGGCGTCACCGGAAGAAACGCCGCCATTGTCTGAGGTGAAAATGATCGCCGTGTTGTCTGCCAGTCCGAGGGCATCCAGCTTCCGCATCACCATACCGACGGCCTGATCCACCGTTTCCATCATCCCGGCATAGACGGGGTTGTCCTGGACCTGCCGCACCGGCATGGTCCGGTCAAACAGGAATCGTGATTCGGCGAGGCCGCGGTCTTTGGCCTTGAGGATGTACTTACTGAGCAACTCGTCCGTGGTCTGAATGGGTGCATGGACGGCGTAAAAAGACAGGTAGGCGAAAAACCGCTTATCCTTGTTGGCTTCGATAAAGTTGACCGTCTCGGATGCCAGCCGCAGTGTGAGCGATTCGCCTGGCGGACCATCTTCCAGCTTCGGGTTCTTGTAGGGCGAAAAGAATCCCCCCGGTGGCGAGCCGCGATGATGCCCACCCTTGTTGATGTCGAAACCGTGATCTTCCGGGAACGAGCCTTCGCCACCCAGGTGCCACTTCCCGGCGAAAAACGTTTTGTAACCGGCTTCTCTCATCGCCTCGGCAAGAGTGATGTCCTCATGCGGCAAGGAATTCCCGTTCGGCGACGGAAGAACGCGGTCATTTCGATTCCAGCGAGTTCCCGTAGCCGCACCGATCCAGTCCGTGATCCCGATCCGCGGGGGATACTTGCCGAGCATGATGCTCGCTCGCGACGGACTGCAGACCTGGCAGGTCGCGTACCCGTTTGTGAAACGCATCCCGCCGGCAGCGAGCCTGTCAATGTTCGGGGTTTCGTAAAACGTGCTGCCTTCAATGCCGATGTCTTTCTGCCCCAGATCGTCCACCAGGATGAAAACGACGTTGATCGGCTCCGCATGGAGAGTTGTCCCTGCGAGCGCGAGTACCAGGCTGACACATGCAAAGCGAAACATTTTGTTCTCCCGAGTGGATATCGCCAGAAAAGAGGTCGATCAGGTGGGAGCTTCAGTATCGAATCTGGCCGCGATAATCCAGCGGAGCCGGAAGGCCAACGAGGATCGGGAGGGCCGTCACAATGACGGTCGGAATTCTACTCATGGTTGATTCCCAGCCTTGAGCAGTTCGAGCATCCCCTTGCCCAGAGCCTCGCCAACGAGCATGTAGGTCTCGGCGTTCTGGTTGTAATGGAATCCCTGATTCCTCGGTGACACTTCCGGCTCACGCCAGAAGTCGCGCGTCTCGACAGTCAGGACGTTGCCCCGGAACTCTGGATACCCGGCCTTGTCGCCGCTGACGGCCAGTTGGGCCTCGGCGACGGTCTTGTGCGGTCCCGTCATTTTCCATCCGTCGAATCCGATCGTCGCGATGACGAACGGGGCTTTCGGGGCGTCGAAGTCCTTCCGCAGCGTTTTGATCAGGTGGACCAGATTCTGTTCGTACCGACTCGCGTGTGGCTCGCCGCCGTCCTTGTGGCCCTGCCACCAGACGAATCCAGCGATTTCGTAGCCGCGGCCAGTCCAGTGCGGGAACTCCTTGTCGAAGTTTTTCAGCACTTCGTGAGCTGCGCCGAAGCAGTCGTCGTACTGTTTGCCTGCGTACCAGTTGATCGGTTTTGGCTTCGAGCCTTTCTCCCACCGTGCCGGCGAGTCCTTGTACCCGGCATGAACAAATCCGTTGTCCTCGAACTGCTCACTGCCCGGTGGAAGAAAATCCCAGCCCAACGAACGGTTGCCCTGCGATGCCTTGAGGATCAGCACCGGTTCATCGTGATGTTCGCCGACCATGTGCCCGAAGCCGAGTTCAGGGCCGATGTTGTTGCTGCCCGCCCCACACCCGACGCTCAACCATTTGTTTGCCCCTGCGGTCACCACACCCTTGTACCAGACATCCTTCCTTTCGACCCAGTTGCCTTGCTTGTCGATGAGGTAAGGAAACTTGCCGTCCTGCTTCACAACGGTCGCCAGCGTTCCGGGGATGTCGCTGCGAGCAATCCAGCCGAGCCCGTTGGCCTGATCGGTCAGGTAAGTGATCTTGAACGGAACCTTCGTTTCGGCGGTGAGCTTGACCTGCGTGTGAACCGCGTTCCTGCCGGGCTCACCGCGATAGACCTCCTTGCCGTCGACTTCCATGAAGTTTTGGGTCGATCCACCATAGCCGGGTCGAAACTCGTAGACACCCGTCGTCTTGATCTGAATGGACCCGCGCACGATCTGCGTTCCGCCACCAGGATAAGGCGTGGGCTTGACGCCGCCGAAGCTCTCCAGCTTCAGTGTCTTTGTCGGGTCCACTTTTTCGTAGTCGATGTCCGAGTCGTATTTCCCGGCATACACCGAAAGAACCGGGTCGATGAACTCAGAGCCCCAGCGGCTGCCTCCCCCGGTCACCTGGCCGATCCCGACCATGTTGGATTGGCCGGAGAGGATGTAGACCTTGACCGGCTTGTCTGCGGCGGAGGCGGGCGAAGACATCAACGTCAGCGACAGAAAGAGCAGCGTAAGAACGAAATACCTGAGAATTCTGGTCATCGAGATGGCTTTCGGAAGAAGGCGTTAGGAATACAGACAAGGTGGAACGGAACCCATATTAGCACGAGCGTCGTCACAACTCAGCGTGGTGCTGAATGGTTGGTGCTTCAATGCTTGTTAGACCGCCAGTTCGTGGAGTTCAACAAGCCCGCGGGACAAAAAGTCGGCCGACGAGTAAGCTCGGTCCTTCGCATCGGTTTCGAGCGGCCTCAGATCGCTGCCTGGGTGACAGCGGCATGCTCGCCGGCTGGGGGAATCGCCAGCAGCAGGAAGCCAGCGAATCCCTCATTGCCACACGAGCGACCTCGACCTTGATTTCCTGCGGACAAATCCATGCCGATTCTTGTCGAGAAGCTGTTCGAGGGCCCCGTTGACGTCGTGGGTGATATTCATGGTGAAATCGATGCCCTCCTGACTTTGATGGGCCATCTTGGTTACGACGAGGCAGGGCACAATCCATCCGGCCGCCGGCTCGTCTTCGTCGGTGATCTCACGGATCGCGGCCCGGACAGCCCGGCCGTCGTCGATCTGGTAACGGAACTGCTCGCGTGCGAACGCGCGCAGTGCGTCCTCGGAAACCACGACCTGAACATCCTGCTTGGGACGACGAAGCACGACAACGGCTGGTACTTCGGGCACGAGTTTTCTTCAGAAGGCGAACTGGTTCCGCAGAAACTCGCGGACGACGGAATTCGAGCCCGTGTCCAGAGTCTGTTTGCAAGTCTGCCACTGGCACTGGAGCGTCCCGATCTTCGCGTGGTTCATGCTGCATGGAATGCCAACGCGATTGAGTCACTGCCGCCCGAGGCCAGCGTGGCCGAGCTGTTCAAGGAGCACAGGGCGAGGATCGATGTTGAACTCATGGCGCGAGACGCCGACGAGCTCGAACGGGGGTTGTGTCACCAGATCGACAACCCGGTGAAGATGATCACATCCGGCCCGGAAGAACGTATCGAGACTCCGTTTGAGTCCAGTGGAAAAGTGCGTTTTCAGAGACGCGTGGAGTGGTGGCCCGACTATCGTGGGCCGCTCTGCGTGTTCGGTCACTACTCTCTGCCGCCCGAGCGACCGCGTGACAACCCGCTCGCCTTCTGTGTCGATTTCAACGTCGGGAAGCGCTGGAGGGAACGACGGGAGACGTCCGCGACCGGCCCGTTTCGCCGCACGCGCCTGGCCGCTTTCCGATTCCCCGAGCGGGTCGTGATGTTCGACGATGGCAACTCACAACTCTGGTCGGTTCATTGAATCGATCCGAACGTTTCGCAAAGCTCGACTGGCCTGGCAGCGCACCCGGTGATCACGACGGTTCGAATCTGTAGACTTGGCAATTCACGGATCTGTCGAGTCTGGTTTCCGGACTCCAGGCTGTGAGCGTGCTCATGAATCAAAAGCTGGCTGGTCCGGCCGCTCTTAATGAGGAACGACTCTTGAACCTGTTGAAACTGTTATCCGTCGCCGTCCTGATTGGCTGTTCCGTCGTCTCCGGTCAGGAGACCGACACTCTGCCGTCACTGAAGGATGGCGAGTCCCCTCGAAACTTCGCGGAAATGTGGGCCGGGTTCGATCCTCGTGCCGAGCCGCTTGAAATCGAGGTCCTCAAGGAGTGGCAGGAAGAGGGCGTCGCGCTGCGGATCGTTCGATTTCGCATCGGCGTGTTCAAGGGACAGACGGCGCGACTCGCAGCCGTCTTTGGATATCCCAGGGACGCGGTCGAAAAGAAAACGAAACTGCCGGGGCTCGTGCAGATTCACGGCGGTGGGCAGTACGCGGACTACAAGGCGTGCCTGGCCAATGCGAAGCGTGGTTACGCGACGGTTTCCCTCGCGTGGGCCGGTCGGATCAGTGCTCCGGACTTTCGGGTGTCGCCAGCAGAAGTGAAGCTCTTCTGGGACGGCCGAACGGACGATCCCCAATACCGGCTTACGACGGACTGGGGAGCTGTCGACGGTTATCACGCTCCCGGACGAAACGCGGGCAACCAGTTTCCGAGCGCAAAGGCGGCCGCCTGGACGCTCGATCAAGTGGAGTCGCCGCGAAACAGTGGATGGTTTCTGTGTGCTCTGGCGGCGAGGCGTGCGCTGACGTTTCTCGAGCAGCAGACGATCGTCGATCCGGACCGGCTGGGTGTGTACGGGCACTCGATGGGTGGCAAACTGACCGTCATGACCGCGACCGATTCGCGAGTGAAAGCCGCCGCGCCGTCGTGCGGCGGCATCAGCGATCGTGACAGCGACAGCGAGGTGTTTCGTTCGACAGTGGGCGATGACGTCAGCCTGAAACAGATCTCGTGCCCGATCGTGTTTCTCAGCCCGGCGAACGATTTTCACGGCCGCATCGGCGACCTGCCGGCGGCGATTCGCGAGATCGCCAGTACGGACTGGCGTGTCACCTGCTCGCCTCACCACAACCACCAGGACACGGCCGAGTACGAAGTCGCGACGATGCTGTGGTTCGACCAGCACCTGAAGAAAACGTTTACGCTGCCTCAAACGCCTGAGTCGAGATTGCAATTGAAAACCGACGACGGTGTGCCGAGGTTCGAGGTCTGGCCTGATCGCTCGAAGCCAGTGCTGTCGGTCGACATTTTTTACACGCAGCAGGGCAAAGCGAACGAACGGCCCGAGGATCGCGAGATCACCATGCACCGGTTCTGGCACCACGCTCCGGCCGTCAATGCAAACGGAGCGTGGGCGGCAAAGCTGCCGATTCAAGATGTGGACAAGCCGCTGTGGGTCTACGCCAACGTCGTGTACCAACTCGACAATCCTGTGTCCGGCGTCGGTTACTACTACGGTGACTACACGGCCAGGACATTCAACCTGTCCTCATTGCTGAAGACGGTCGCCCCCGACGAACTTGTGGCCGCGGGTGTCCGCGAGTCGCTTGAGTCATCGCTCCTGATTGAGGATTTTCAGGGCGAGTGGGAAAAAGAATGGTTCACGTACAAGCCCGCCGAGTGGCCGCGTGCCACACACAAGTTGTTTGACCCCACATGGAAGGCCCCGCCGAATGCAGGACTCGCGCTGGATGTCCTTGCCGCGCAGCCGAACATACTCGTCGTGCTGATTGACGAACACGCCGCCGAGGTCCCGGTCAAAGGCGGCGACGCATGGCAGCAGATACTTTTGCGGCCACAGGACTTCCGCGATTACGCGGACGAGGCTCTGCCGAACTGGAGCCACATCAGTCGGTTGAAACTCGGCGACGCTGACCGTCTCAGGCCCGCGAGGGGCCAGTCCGGGCCACCTCGACTTGTCGGGAAACACTGGCAGGGTCCCGCCCCTCGTTTCCGCAATCTCCGCTGGCACGTGTCACCACAATTATCAGAGGAAGACGATCAACGATGATGAAAACGACGATGATGAAAAACAGAGAAGCAGGCTCACGGAAGCTCTTTCTGCTGACCACGCTGGCTCTTGTGTTTCTTCAGCCGGGAGCGTTTGCCGACGAGCAGCGACAAAAACCCGATATCGTCTTCATCTTCGCGGACGACTGGGGATGGGGCGATCTGAGCTGCCACGGGCATCCTTATGTGAAGACGCCCAATATCGATCGGCTCGCCAGGGAAGGCACGGATTTTCATCGCTTCACCGTCGCCAGTGGAGTCTGCTCGCCAAGCCGAACGGCTGTTATGACCGGGCACTTTCCCGCTCGATACAACATTGACGGCCACTTCGCGTGGGTGCCGAGCAACGCGAAACGCAACATGCCAGACTGGCTGAGCCCGCAGGCTCCGCTGTTGTCGTCGGCGACCGGACAGGTGGTGCCGGTACGGTGGGCTTTCTGCCAGGGCGAATCCGACAGGATCGTCGACCACTGCGCAGAAGGACGGGACTCGACAGGACCGCGCGCCGCATCGAGCTGTGCAGCCGGCGGCTCGATAGCAGGCCGACGTCTGTCGAAGGGGGTTGGTTGAGGTTTTCGGCTGTTTCCGGGATCGTGTGTGTTCGGTTCAGCGACTCTTCAAAAACGCCAGGTGAACTATGCCAGCTTCGCGAAACAGCGGCCCGAGTCAGTGGGCACGGTCAGGCCGATGGCTTTCGGTCTCGTGCGTCGCGCTGCTCTTTGCGGCAGCCACTGCGACGGCTGCGGACGAGATCGACTTTGACCGACAGGTCGCGCCGATTTTCGCGTCGCACTGCCTGGAGTGTCACAGTGGCGGTCAGCCCAAAGGCGGCCTCTCGCTGTCCCGTGTCGAACTCGCGACGAAAGGGGGCGAGACCGGCGCGGCGTTCATCGCGACGGATTCCGTGAAGAGTCTGTTGTGGGAGCGAGTCAGCTCGGACGAGATGCCGCCGAAGCATCCTCTCAAGGCTGAGCAGAAAGCGATCCTCAAAAAGTGGATTGACGACGGGGCGAAGTGGGGCACGAGTCCGATCGATCCGTTTGCTTTTTCCACATCCTCGCGAGCTGGCCGCGACTGGTGGTCACTCCAGCCGCTGTTGAAACCCGCACCCCCGCAGATCGAGCCGTCGAACTGGCCGCGGAATATGGTCGACGTTTTTGCTCTGCAGAAACTGCAGCAGGCAGGGCTCAAGCCGGCTGCCTCAGCGGACTCGCGGGCGTTGATCCGCCGCCTCTACTTCGACCTGATCGGTCTGCCGCCGTCGCCGGAGCAGGTCGCCGAATTCGTTGCGGATCCCTCCGATGCGGCATGGCTGAAAATCATCGACGAACTGCTCGCCTCAAAGCACTACGGCGAGCGGTGGGGCCGGCACTGGCTGGACGTCGTTCGCTTCGGCGAGAGCGACGGCTTCGAACGAAACTTTCCGCGGAAGAACGCGTGGTACTACCGCGACTGGATCGTGAACTCGCTGAACAATGACATGCCGTACGACGAGTTCGTGCGGATGCAGCTCATTGGCGATCTGATCAAAGCGGGCCCGGAAGGCGCGGCCGCGACAGGCTTCTGGGTGGCCGGCGTTCACAACACGGTTGTCGGCGGCAGCCGGCGGATGAAACTGCTCGCGCGGCAGGACGAAATTGAAGAGGTCCTCGCCACCGTCGGGCAAACGTTTGTCGGGCTCACTGTGAACTGTGCCCGCTGCCACGACCACAAGTTTGACCCGATCACGCAGAAGGAGTTTTATCAGTTGTCGTCCGCGATCTCGGGTCTTGGTTACGGCGAGCGAGCCTTGAAGGCGGAGTTTTCTCCGGATGACAAGTCAAACCTGGCCGCGGCCGAGCAGACTCTCAACGTGCTCCCCAGACAACTGGCAACGATCGACACCACCGCCCGTAAAGAAATCTTCGAGGCCCGCAAGACAGGCAAAGTCGAGACACCCGATCCGCCGGCCGCGTTTGCCCGCTGGGAATTTGACGGCGACCTGAAAGACAGCCTCGGTGAACTGCACGGCAAAGCGGTTGGCAATGCGAAACTCGAAAACGGCTATCTCGCTCTTGACGGAACTTCTTTTGTCGAGACGGCTCCGCTCAGGAAGAACATCGGAGAAAAAACGCTCGAGGCCTGGGTGCTGCTCGACAACCTCGACCAGCGCGGCGGTGCGTCGATCTCGATCGAGACTCGCAACGGAAACATCTTCGACGCGATCGTCTTCGGCGAACGTGAGGCGAAACGCTGGATGCCCGGCAGCAACGGTTTTGTGAGAACCGACTCGTTCCAGGGTCCAGAGGAAAACGAAGCGACGAAAACGCCGGTACATTTCGCGATCGTCTACACAAAAGACGGGAACATCACCGGCTACCGCAACGGCATCCAGTACGGCCGCGCCGTTCGAGTATCGGGCCTGCAGAATTACACGGCGGGCAATACCGAGATCGTGTTCGGCCTGCGACACAAACCGGCCGGCAGCAACAAGCACATGACAGCTCGCATCCTGCAGGCCGCGTTTTACGATCGAGCACTCAGCGCAGAAGAAGTCGCAGCGTCCGCGGGCAACTCGGCCGGCTACGTTTCTGAGCAGCAGCTCGTCGAGTTTCTGAGCGAAGAGAAACGCAACGAACGGGAGCAACTGAAAACGAAGATTTCGGCCGCAACAAAAGTGCGGGACGAGATCAACGCGAAAGCCAGCCTGACGATGTACACACTCACGCCGGGCGGCGGAGCGACGACCAACGTCCTGCTGCGAGGCGATCCGGACACGCCGGGTGAGGTCGTTTCACCGGGAGCAGTCACGTCCGTCCCGGGGGTCAGCGCGGACTTTGCCCTCCCTCCGGAAGCCCCGGAAGCCGACCGGCGACGCAAGCTCGCCGAGTGGATCACTCATCACGACAACCCGCTCTTCGCGCGAGTCATCGTCAACCGCGTCTGGCACTACCACTTCGGCACGGGCCTGGTCGACACGCCGAACGATCTCGGTTTCAACGGCGGCCGGCCGTCGCACCCGGAGCTGCTGGAATGGCTCGCCGTCTGGTTCCGGGATAACGGCTACAGCCTCAAAAAGCTGCATCGGCTCATCGTGACGTCGAGAACCTGGCAGCAGCAGGGCTACGTGAAGCAGCCGGCGAAGTTTGACGGCGAGCGGAAAAACCCGCTCGACGTTGACGCCGGCAACCGGCTGCTCTGGAAGATGACGCCGCGCCGCCTGGACGCCGAGTCCATTCGGGACGCGATGCTGGTCGCCGCCGGGAAACTCAACGCCAGCCTGGGCGGGCCGAGCTTCGAAGACGTTTCAATCATCAGTAACAACGGCACGAATTATTACGAGCCGATCGTTGTCGACGGTGACGCTGTTTTCCGCCGCACGATCTACCGCTTCAACCCGCGAGGCGGCCGCAGCGCACTGCTCGACACGTTTGACTGTCCGGATCCGGCGGCCACTGCACCTCGCCGCGCGGTCACGACGACGCCGCTGCAGGCGCTGAGTCTGCTCAATAATTCTTTCGTATTGCAGATGTCAGACGCCTTTGCCGAGCGAGTGAAGAAAGAAGCCGGCGAGGACCCGTCCGCCCAGATCAGCCGAGCCTGGCAACTGGCCATTGGCCGCAAACCGTCAGACACCGAACACGAGTTGTCCGCAAAACTTCTACAAGACCACGGCCTGCCGGCATTGTGCCGAGGACTGTTTAATTCCAGCGAATTCGTTGTTGTGGAATGATCCTCAGACATACGCCGAAGGCGTATCTGCTCGAGGCGACACTTCCAACTCGAAGAAAATGTCATGACCAATCAAAACGCCAATTCCGATCACGCCATGCCTCACCCTTCATCAGCGCTCGACGCATCTCTTTCTCGCCGGGACCTGTTCAACTGGGGGATCAATGGGCTCGGCGCGACGGCTTTGCTCAGCATGCTGCAAGGCGAGGGGCAGGGGGCGGGGCTCGCGAAACCTCACTTTGAGCCGAAAGCCAAACGGGCGATCCACATCTGCCTCATCGGAGGAATGAGCCATGTGGATTCGTTCGACTACAAGCCCGAGCTGGAGAAAATGCACGGCAAGACGCTGTCGATGGACTCGAAGCCGGACATCTTTTTCGGGCAGGTCGGGCAGTTGAGGAAGCACGACTGGGAGTTCAAGCCGCGCGGCGAGAGCGGCCTGATGATTTCCGAGATGTTTCCCAACATCGCAAAGCTGGGCGACGACCTGACGATTCTCAAGTCGATGGTCTCGCAATCCGCAAACCACACGCCCGGCCTGTTCGTGGCCAACAGTGGCTTCGAGTTCAACGGGTATCCTTCGATGGGCTCGTGGATTTCGTACGGGCTCGGGTCAGAGTCGGAAACGTTGCCGGCCTTCGTCGTGCTCAACGATGAACGCGGGGATCCCAACACGGGCGCGTCCACCTGGAGCAGTGCCTTCCTGCCATCGAACAGCCAGGGCGTCGTGCTCAAAGGTGGCGACCAGCCGGTGCGGGATCTCTTTCCGGCAACAAAACTCGCCGCCGGTGCCGACGAGGCAACTCGAAACTTCGTCAACGCGATCAACCAGCAGCACATCGAACGAACGGGAGCCGACTCGGTCCTGGCGGCCAGAATCAGGAGCTACGAGCTCGCCGCGAAAATGCAGATGTCGATCCCGAAAGTTGCCGATATTTCCGGCGAGACAGAGGCCACGCAAAGCCGATACGGCATCCATGAAAAACAGACGGCCGACATGGGCCGTCGCTGTCTGCTCGGCCGACGTCTGCTCGAACGGGGAGTCCGCTTCGTGCAGTTGTTTTCCGGAGGCCCGATCGCCGGCAGTCCGCGCGCCAGCTGGGACGCTCACGAAAGTGTCAAAGACAATCACACGCTCGAAGCCGGGCGCATCGATCAACCCGTCGCCGCACTGCTGGCGGATCTCAAAGAACGAGGTCTGCTCAAAGACACGCTCGTCCTGTTCACGACGGAATTCGGTCGAACCCCGTTCGCTCAATCCGCCGCGAACCAGGTCGGCGCGGGGCGAGACCACAACCGCTACGGCTTCTCCTGCTGGATGGCCGGAGCCGGACTCAAGCAAGGAACGGCAGTCGGCTCAACGGACGAAGTCGGCTGGAAGGCGGTGGAGCGGCCGATCCCGTGGCACGACTTCCACGCGACCGTCCTGCACCTGTTCGGCATCGACCACGAACGGCTGACGTTCTACCACAACGGCATCCAGCGTCGCCTGACGAACGTGCACGGAGACGTCGTGACCGAAGCGCTGGCTTGAGGAACGTGTCTCGCAACACCGTCTCAACATGAACTTTCCGCAGCTTGTATTCGCTCATGCCGAATTTGTAGCGAAAACCAACTCCTGCGCCTGGCCCTGAAAACGAACATTCAGAAAACTATTTCTGGCTACCACTGTCACTCAAGCGGACCCATTCAAGTGTGCCAAACACGTGATTCCAGGTGCCAATCGCTCAAATGCCCGTTTCAAGTCCGGTTTAACGTCGTGCCGGAGGCAAGAATCACAACATTGCGGATCTGAGGATCCTCAGCCGAGCGTGCCGTTGCAGGAGCGGCTTCCGTTTGTTCGAGCCGCCACCGCTGTTCTCGCCTGCGGCTCGACGTTAAACGACTGGCCCGAACAACAACTTTCACAGGACTGAATTCACCCGATGGCAATTCCAGATTCAGACCCGATCGTCAATATCCCGATGGTGACTCCGTTTCGTCCAGACGACGAGGTCGATCACGATGCCGTTTCGCGAAACATCGAGCGTTGGTTGAGGACGCCCGCAGGAGGGTTTCTCGTCGGATCACAGACCGGTGAGGAATGGACACTCAGCGAGCCCGAGAAGCTTGAGATTGTGCGGACGGTTTCGCAGACGCTCGGCGGACAGCGATACGTCATGGGCGGCATTGATTGCCCGTCGATCACCGAGACTCTGCGGCGAGCGGATGCCTTTGCCGAGGCAGGGGCGGAGCTGCTGCGAATCCGGATTCCTCGTGTCGAGTCGCAGGTCGAGGACTACTTCCAGCAGATTCTGCCTCGCTGTCCGGTGCCCGTTCTGATCATGCATCAATCGGCCCCGCAGAGCTTCGGCCTCGCCGGCCCACCCGCCGCCTCGCCGGAAGTGATCGGACGAATCGCGAGCCTCGACAACGTGTTCGGCTACGTCACCGACCACGACGTTCGCTGGGAAGCGCGAGTTCGCTGGGAGGTTCTCACAGATCGTCGCTTCTGGATCTGCAACGGCAGCATCATTCTGCACGGCACTCTGATCGGCTGTAACGGCACCACGACGGCCTTCTCAAACATCTGGCCAGGGGCGCTGCAGGAGCTGCTCGAACTGGGCATGGCCGGCCGGTACGAAGCCGCAAAGCCACTGCAGACTCACATCCAGAAAATCGACGCGATCATGCTGCCTTACCTGGCAGCCGGAGTGAAGACGTCGCTCAAGCTGCTCGGGTTCGAGGGCATGGAGCCGCGGTCGCCGACGGAGCCGATGCCAACCATTGAAGTGGCACGACTCGAAGTCGCCATGCGCGATGCGGGTCTGCTGAAATAGTTAGTATGTCGAGTCGACCAATTCCTAAGCGGAGCGGCCCAAGCCGCCCGGTTTTGCACGGGAAAACTCGCTCTGACCGGACGGCTTGCAACGTGCCGCTGAATTTTTCAACCTGCTGTTATGGTTAAACTGTGCCGCGCACGGGGACTAAAACTGTGCGGGGCACCGGGACGAGTGGTGACAGATTGACGCCCCGCCAGCCCGCTCTCTGACCTCTGGAATACACGAATGAAAATCAAACTCCTTGCCCTTCTGGCGACGCTTCTTCCGGCCATCGCCATCGGGCAGACGACGGATAACCCGGACGCGCCCTTGCCGAAGGTCGTGCTCGTCGGCGACTCGATTCGGTTGAGCTATGCGCCTGACGTGGCGAAAGCACTCGCTGGCCAGGCCACCGTCGTCAGCCCGAAAGGAAACGGTGGTGACAGCAGCAACGTGTTGCGGCAACTGGACGCCTGGGTGATCCGTGAGCGGCCGGCCGTCGTCCATTTCAACTGTGGCATCCACGATACGAAGAAGTTCAAGGCGACCGGAAAATTTCAAGTCTCGCCCGAGCAGTACGAAACTAACCTGCGCACGATCGTCGCGCAGTTCGTCGGCGAGCATCTGCCAGAGGGGTCGGTGGAAAATGAGAAGCCCGCGGGTCCGTGGTCGCTCGAAAAACTCCGAACCGCGCCGGAACTCACGTGGATCGACGAGAAAAGTCCGATTCGCTCGCTGACGTATCGCAATGAGGCGTTTCAAAAACGTGAGACCGATGTCTTTGCGTTTTACGCCACACCCGGTTCGATCAGCGGCGACATCACAAAGGACGTGAATCTTCCGGCAGTCGTGTTGATTCATGGTGGAGGAGGAACGGCATTCGACGAGTGGGCGTGGCTCTGGGCGAAGCGAGGTTATGCCGCGATCGCCATGGACCTTTCCGGGCGCCGGCCTGAGGCGCCGACGTTTGACGCAAAGACCGGTGAGCTGATCATTAATCGCAGAGCCGCCCGCACTCGTCTGGAACGGGGAGGTCCAGAGGCGGACCACGTCGCAAAGTTCACGAATGTCGGAGGCGACATTACCGATGACTGGCAGTTTCACGCGGTCGCGGCGGTCATTCGAGCTCACTCATTGATTCGCAGTTTTCCAGAAGTGGATGCCGAACGGACTGCCGTCACCGGAATCAGCTGGGGCGGCTATATGACCTGCCTGGTCGCGTCGATTGACGATCGATTCAAGGCCGCCGTTCCCGTTTACGGTTGCGGTTTTCTGTACGAGGGCGAGTCCGTTCAGAAGCCGCTCATTGATGAGCTCGGTGAGGAGAAACGCGCTGAGTGGATTCGGGTTTACGAACCGTCCGCATGGTTGCCGGAGTGCCGTGTGCCAATCTTTTTCGTCAACGGAACGAACGATAAGCATTATCCGCTGACGAGTTACGCCCGCAGTTACGAGCTCGTCAAAGGGAGCCGGCAGATTCGCATCCAGGTCAAAATGCCGCACAGTCATGTCAGCGGCTGGGCTCCGACGGAGATCGGGCTGTTCATCGATCAGCACGTCAACAAGGGAACGCCTCTGCCGAAGCTCGGTGCGCCCACTGTCGTTGCGGGCGTCGTCAAAGCGTCCGTCGTCTCGTCCCTGGCAGTGAAGGCGGCGGAGCTGCACTTCACAGCCGACTCGGGACCGCTGGTGAGCCGCAAGTGGCAGAGCGTAAAAGCCGCCATCGTCGACGGGTCCGTTTCGGCGCCGGTTCCACCGGACGCAACGATCTGGATGTTGTCGGTCACGGATTCGCGTGAGGCGATGGTCAGCACCGAGGTCGTTTTTCGCGACGCGCCGTGATCCCGGCGTGTGGCATGCCTGCCGCATTACGCGCAGAATGTGAGAGACCTTCGACCGGCTCGCTTCGGTCCTTCTTTCACGTCTCCCTGAAGAGAATCTCGCCATGAGAAAACTCCACCTGACTTTGCTACTGGTGATCGGCCTTGAAGCGGGAGTCTCTGCCGAGACGATTCCCGAGTTCCAATGGGAGGCCGTCGAGATCGACAAAATCGATATCGGCTACGGTCTGCAGATGGCCGACGTGAACGGGGACGGAAAGACGGACATCGTCCTCGCCGATCAGAAGACGTTTCAGTGGTACGAAAATCCCTCGTGGAAAAAGCACATCATCGCGCGCGACCTGACGGTCCGCGACAATGTCTGCATCACGGCCCGGGACATCGACGGTGACGGCAAGTGCGAGATCGCTGTCGGCGGGCAATGGAATTACCGCGAGAGTCTCAAGGATGGAGCGGTCTTTTATCTGATCCCGCCGGAAGACCGCACGCAGCTCTGGACGCCGGTACGGCTGCACAACGAACCGAGCACGCATCGGATGCACTGGGTCCGCGGCCTGAACAATCAATACCAGCTGATCGTGAAGCCGCTGCGGGGCCGCGGCAGCGTCGATGGTGACGGCGCGGGGCTGCGAGTGCTCGAGTATTTCATGCCGAAGAACCCGAAGGACGAATGGAAGTTCGGTGTCGTCTGCGACTTTCTGCACCTCTCTCACAACTTTCATCCGGTCAACTGGGACGACGATGAGGAAGAGGAATTAATCATCGCCGGCAAAGAAGGCGTCTGGCACTTTGACAGGAAAGACGGCGAGTGGGCAGCAACTCAGCTGACGACGAAGTTCGCCGGTGAGATTCGCGACGGAAAACTGCCCAGCGGCCGGCGGTTCATCGCGACTGTGGAACCCAAACACGGATCGACATCGGCTGTTTATGCAGAGCCGGCAAAGAAAGGCGACCTCTGGCAGCCTGTCAAGGTGCTCGACGAAGCGCTGAAGGATGGCCACGCACTCGCCTGTGCGGATTTTCTCGGTGTGGGTTCCGATCAGATTGTCGTCGGCTGGCGAGCGATGAATGATCCGGGCGTTCCCGGCATCAAGATGTTTACTCCGCTCGACAAGGACGGAAAGGAGTGGCGCGAAACGCGAATCTCCGCAGAGAAGGTCGCCGTCGAGGACATCAAAGCGGCCGACTTGAACGGTGACGGAAAAGTCGACATCGTCGCGGCCGCTCGGCAGACAAAGAATCTGGTGATCTTTTTCAATAAGCGGTAGCCGTGAGCGGCGATCCGCTTGATCCGGCCTGCAGAAACAATCACAGCCTCTTCGGCTTATTAATTCTCACAGACAGGATCAGCTGCCATGTCGACCGTGTTTCCTTCCGCGGAGCCGCGTCAATCGAACGTGACCATGGTCGGGCAGTCGGCTTCGACCGGCGTCATCCTGCTGATCGTGCTCGGACTGATTTTCGGTGGTGTCGGCACAGCGTTAGGGCTGGACGGTGAAACGGGAGGGATGATTTTCGGAGGCGTCTTAATGTTGATTGGTCTTCTGTGTGTGGGCGGAGCCGTCAAGAAGTGTCTGGCCTCGATGCAGCTCGAACCACCGTCGATCACGATCTCCGCGTCACCGCTTTATCTCGGAGAAACGCTCTCCGGCGAGCTCGTGCAGCGCGTCAAGAAAACGGCCAGCATCAACTCGGTCAACGTGACACTCGTCTGCCGCGAATGGGTCGAGTACACGCAGGGCACCAGCACTCACACGCAGACTCACGACGTCTACACCGTCAAGGAAACGCTCGACGTATCGGGAGAGATTTCCCCGCCTGACTGCATCCGCGGTCACTTTGAATTTGAGATTCCCGAAGAGGGGATGCACACGTTTTCGGCGCCGGATAACAAGGTGTCCTGGCGGATCGAAGTTCACACCGACGTCGCTGGCTGGCCGGACTACAGTTCCAGTTTTGAACTGAGCGTCGCGGCCCGCATCGCACCGCATCGTGAGGAAGTCTGATGGCAAAACCGACTCTCGACATCGAACTGGATCCGGGCCCGTGGAGTGAGCAGGATCTGGTCGCGCATCGTCCGCAGGGCGGCATCATCAGCGGCAAGGTGAGAATGTCCGCTGACGAGATGATCAAGTGCCGGAAACTTTTCATCACGATCGGCTGGCACACCGAAGGGACCGGCGATCGCGACGCCGAGTCCGTTTTCGAGCAGACGCTGTTCGAAGGTGAAATTTTCCCTGGCGAACAGGAATTCCCGTTTTCCTGCCAGCTTCCCGACGGTCCCATCAGCTACGCCGGGCACCTGATCAACATCATCTGGGAAGTTCACGCTCAGCTGGACCTGGCGTGGAAGTTCGACCCGAAAGCCAGTCGGCGATTTTTTCTCTCGCTGTCCTGATCGACTGCGTCAGCAGACGCAACCGACTGAATGGAATGTTGCCTTCCGCTTCGAACGCCGCGCGTCGCTTTGCGAATTCCTCAAGCGGGTTGAGTCTTTCCGAGTCAATTCGGAGCGGCGCCGACTGGCCGGCTGACGACCCAGGACAGGACACGAACTCATCCGCAGCGACCTGAAAGATCTCGTACAGAACCGCCTCGACGACGCGCAGGTTGCCTTCGCTGACAGCGAGCAACCAGTCGGCGCCGTCGGTCGTCAGGTCGAATCGGCCATCGACGTGTCCCGCCCAGCGCAGCCGGGTAAGGAAGAACTCCTGCAATCCTTCCACCGTGACCACAGGAAAAGTAATCGTCACCGGGCGTAACGCGGAATGAGAGAACCGGCCGGACAGATCGCGATGCGAGGAGACGATCAGCCGGCCTCCACGCCGAGTCCATCGCAATAATGAACTGAGATTCCACCACGACAACCGCTCCGCTTCGTCGAGGATCAGAACGCGGACATCCGGTCCGGGAACGGCGACGCGGGTCCACAGCAAGGGCTGCAGGTAGTGCGACTCGCCCGGGACGCCGGCCTTGTCGAGTGCGTCTGCGACGGCAGTCAGGAAGGTTGACTTGCCGTGACCTGCCCGCCCGATGACCTGCGTGAATGGCGAATCCGTCAACGCGACGTCGCGAGCGAGTGCTGTCGTCCGGTAAAGATCGGGGATGTAGACATCCGGCTTCTCTGAAGTGGCGACCGTTCGAAACGGATTCCAGTTCAGGCCGAGCCGCTCGAAACGGTGCAGCTGATCAACGCGGGAGGGCACAGCGGACTTTCACTCAAGGGAACTTTCACTCAACGGTCTGCATTTCGGAGGAGCTGCTTGAGATTGTACGTAAGTGTTCTGAAGATGGGTGTCCTCGCATTTGAGTCTCCCTCACGGAATTGTTCGGACACGTGGATGGCATTTCCGGCTCTCATCCGGATCGATGGCAACGAAAAGATCCTGATTGACCGCCCGTCGATCCTGATTGGCCGTTCGCGTCGACGCGCGGATTTTCAGTTTGACGACCCGACTGTGTCTTCGGTCCACTGCGAATTCCAATCGGACGCGTCCGGTCTGACTGTTCGCGATCTGAGCCGGCACGGAACTCTGGTGAATGGTCGCAAAGTGGATTCGGCAAGACTGCACGAAGGCGACATCGTCGAGATTGGCGGCTACCGGTTTCACGTGACATTCGCCGGCGGCACCGCACCGATCCACAAAGCAGAAGTGAGCGACGATTGGTTCGTCCGACTGGCGGGGATGGAGCTGGGACCAATGCCGTGGGACGAACTGGCCGGCATGGCACAGCGAGGTGAACTGCAGCCCGATGACCAGGTGCGTGCGGTCACCGGCACTCAATGGAAGCCGGCCGGGAAATTCGATCAACTGTTCGAGACGGCTGCGGTCGGCTCCGGTGAAAAGTCGAAACCGCCGGAGTCACAGGGGGACACAATCCTGCCGACGCAGGCCGGAACGGTGACCGCCCCTTCGGTGTTTCGCGATGCCGTTGCGGCTGTCGATGAAATGGCAGTGGAGTCGAGCGAAGATCGGCCTGACACGACAGTCGATGTCGAGAAGCTGCCACAGGCTGGCTGGTATTACCGGCACAGCGGTTCGGAGTTTGGCCCCGTCGACCTGGACGGACTGGCCGAGCTCGCTCAGGCGGAACTGCTTCTGCCCGAAGATTCCATCAGGCTCCCCGGTTCCGACGTCTGGGTTCGCGCCCGCGAGATTTCCGGCATCTTCTCAACCGGATCGGATGGTGACTCCTTCCAGGACGATTCGATTTTCGAGGACACCCGATTCGCCGATCCTCATCCCGAGTCCGCCTCGCCGCCAGCGATCAACGCGGAGACGCTGTCGCCTCCTCGATCCCGACAAACAACTCCGGCCACACCGCCTCCGCTTCCACCGTTGCCGCCGCTCCAACCAGCACCGCAACCCGTCGAGCGAGCGCGCTGGCGTGAGAAGATCGCCACCCCTGTGGTTTCCGTTCAGGCTTATTTGATGGCCCGTCCGCGTGTCTCGGCAGGCGTCCTTGTCGCAGCGATTGCCGTGTGGTTGATGCTTTCCGGAGGTGACCAGCACGAGGCCTACGTCGGCGGAGAGATCCAGCTGGACGGTCGCCCGCTCAAAGAGGCAACGATCACATTCGTCGAACCGAACTCCGGCTGGGGCGCTTCGGCCAATCTCGACGAAAACGGCCGCTTCGAAATTGCGACCCTGCGCGGCGGTCTGAAACCCGGCAACTACAACGTCAGCCTCATGCCGAGTGGTATCGAAGCCGAATTCGTGACGAAGGAACTGCAGCGGCAGTACCGGAACCAGCGCGACTTCGAAGGCACCGAACCATCGACAATTGAGACTGGCATGCCGGGTGAAGTCACTCCCGAAAAAACAGCCGAAGAGGAAGTGGTCGATCTTCCACCGGGAACGATTCCCATCCGGTTTCGTTCGTCCGAGACCAGCGGACTTCATGCGAAAATCAAAGCCGGGCCGAACACAGTCAGCTTCCGTCTCGCTTCAGAATAATTGGAAAGTTTGCTGTTGCGATTAGTGAGAGTGCTCAAGTCCACGAACGGGCACAGATGCCTGAATCGCTATCCAGAAATCCTCTTTGATCTGTCGGCGGAATCCGGGATTGGCGGTAGAAAATCGAGGCGACGGCAGGTAACATCCCGACCCGCGTTGCTCATTGAGCTCGCATTTCACGGAGGTCCGGGACGCCGCAAGTTGTCTCGTGCTCGTTATCCGCCAGGCTGGCGGGATCGAGGGCACCGGAGGCCCTTTTTTGTTTTTCCTGATGTTGTCTGCTGGCGACTTTGCCGACGCAGCACGGGAAGCAACCTTCCGTCCTCTCTCTTTGAAGCTGTACGGTCAACGGAGTGATCCCGAGTCGCACCAGCTTCCCTCCGCTCCCGCTTTGTCCTTCGTCCGGGAAATTTTTGTGATCGTTGGGTCACAGCTTTCTCGAAGAAGCTCCAAAGTGCTGCGGCGGTCGAACCAGCATCGAGGCTGACTCATGAGCACAGCGATTTCCACTGCCGAGACCGAACAGGAACTCATCTTTTCCGCCCGCCAGGCGATCAGCAGCTGCAACTGGACAGTCGGCGAATGTGCGGCCCGCTGGACGGAGCGCTACGCCAAAGGCCGCACCGATGCGGACTTCGGGCAACTGATCGGACTCAGCGGAGACCAGATTTACCAGCGTCGCCGCGTGTGGGAATCGTTCGCCGATGTGGCCGATGATTACTCCGAACTGAAGTGGTCGCACTTTTACGTGAGCGTCACGTGGTCGGACTCGTCCGAGTGCCTGGCCTGGGCTCAGGAAAACAAAGCCACCGTCGCCGAGATGAAGGCCTGGCGGCGGATGCAGCGCGGCGAGGACCTGACGATCGACGCCGAAGCGGACCTCAGCTTCGATCAGGAAGCGGCCGAGCCGGGTTACGGCGAGCCGCTACTGGAACGCGTTCCCGAGCCGCCGTACGGTGAGTCCGACGGCATTCGCTCGACTTCTGATTCTCTCGAGGAAAGTCAGGCCAGCGCAAATCGAATCGGCGTCGTAGCAGGAGGGGCCGAAACGGATTCGAACGCGAATTACGCCCCGTTCCGGTCGGATGCGGGGAGCGTTCCTCGATCATCCGACGGCGAAGATCACTCGCCACGCGGCCTGTCTCCGGAACAGGCGGTCAAACGGGTGACAGCCGCGATCGAGCGTTCGGACCGGCTACTGACAGAAATCGTCATTGACAGTTTTCAGGACCTGCCTGAGAAAACCCGGCTTCGATTCCTGACAGCCATGGAAAACTTGAACGACAGAATTTCCGGACTGAGCTGACACGGACTGGAGTACCATGACCCGAACTTCGAGTTCACCCCGCCCGCTGCCGACTGCACCTCGAGGATCGGCGATCAACACCTGGTTGATCGTCCTGTTGCTCGGTCTCGTCGGTGTGCTCGTTTATCGCCAGGTCTTTCGACTCTCGCCGCTGTTCAGCCCCGGAGCTGAGTCACGAACCGTGACACCTCGCGGGGACTTTGCCGAAGACGAAAAGACAACGATTGAGCTTTTCGAAAAGGTCTCGCCATCGGTCGTCCACATCACGACTGAGGCAATTCACCGGAACATTTTCACTTCTGACATTCGCCGGACTCCGGCTGGCACGGGAAGTGGTTTTGTCTGGGACAACGCAGGGCACATTGTTACGAACCTGCACGTGATCGAGGATGCTCAGGCCGCAACTGTGACGCTGGCGGACAACACCAGCTATCCGGCGCGGCTGGTCGGGTTTGATCCGCTGACCGATCTCGCGGTTCTCAAGATCGAGGCCGACGCGGCTCGTCTGCTGCCAATCCAGATTGGTTCGTCGGACGACTTGCGAGTTGGACAGAAGGTCTTCGCGATCGGAAGTCCTTACGAGTTTGACCATACACTCACGACGGGGATCATCAGCGGACTGAACCGGAAGATTGGTACCGATCGGACTCAGCTTTACGGGGCGATTCAGACAGACGCGGCGATCAATCCGGGAAATTCCGGAGGCCCACTGCTGGACAGCGCCGGGCGTCTCATCGGAGTCAACACGGCGATCGTCAGTGAATCCGGCGGTTCTCACGGAATCGGCTTTGCGGTCCCGGTCGACCTGGTCAATGTGGCGGTCCCGGACCTGGTGCGGGACGGTGAGATTTCCCGCCCGTGGATGGGCGTCGCTCTGCGAAACAACCCGCGAGTTTACAATTCCGACGGGCAGGTTGTGGCACTGCCTGGCGTGATGGTGGTCCAGGTCGCTCCGGGCGGTCCGGCCGATCAAGCTGGTCTGGTTTCGCTCGAATGGAGAAGCGACGGACAGTTTCAGGCGGACCTCATCGTGGCCATCGCTGGGCAGAAAGTGAACAGCCTCGGCGAGCTTGTTCACGTGCTCTCGCAACACCGTCCCGGAGATCAAGTGACGTTCACCGTGCTCCGCGGCCAGCTTGAGCACGACTTTCAAATGACGCTGACCGAGATGCCTCAAACGAGTTCAAAGTAACGGTCGTCCAGGATGTCGTTGACAACCGGAATTCTACGGGTAGTATCAAATTTCTCACTGATTCCTGATGAGAGATTCTCTTTAAGCCCCCTCAGGCAAGGTAATTCGGACTGATGGCAGGCATCGCTCCCACAATTGAAAAACGGGATGGAGTGACGTGTATCTGTCTCGGTTCAGAATTCGAGAACCTCGACGAACAGATCCTCGAATCCATCCGGGCTCTCGTTCTGGACACCGCAGCCGCAGCCGACCCGCCGCGAGTCATTATCGACATGCAGTACACTCGGTTTTTCGGGTCATCGTTTATCGAAGTCCTGTTCCGAGTCTGGAATCGAACCAACAGCGTTCCCGGTGGCCGGTTCGCGATCAGCGGACTGAGTCCGTACTGCCTGGAGGTGCTGGAAGTCACGCACCTCGACAAGTTGTGGGAGATTCACGGCAGCCTGGAAGAGGCTGTTGCGGCTCTCAAAGTTTGACCCGGGACCAGGCGGACGCTGGTCCTGAAATGCGAATTCCGAAGAGTCGAAGTTGAGCCCGCTCCTTCGACAGTTTCCGTTGCGAAATGACGAAGCCGCATGGGAAAAAGCCGTCGGCAGACCAATCGCAATCGTGATTCCGCCCGGCCATCAATGTCGGCGGAACTGAATCTCCAACCGCTTCTGACATCTCTGTTGTGGGCACTCTTCTTCGCCCGCTGGCTCGTCCCGACGGAAGGCACGGCGGACGGCGACTCACTCTGGCTCGCCGCGTTCACTCTGCCTGTGGCCGCCTTCTGGTTCTGGTGGCAGTCAAAGCGGCAGATTCCCAGGTTCTCGCCGGGCCTGCTTGACGCGGCAGTCTGGAGCCTCGCCGGTGCTCACATTCTGTCGGCCATTCTCGTCCTTGTCGGCGAGGGTGAAAAACGCCTGGCGACGAACATGCTGTGGGAGTGGTTCTCTCTCGCAGTTCTCGTTTCGACATTGAGGCAGACGCTCCTTCGGCAGGCCTCGCGACAGCGATTTCTGCAAATGCTGGTCACGCTCGGCATTGGTCTTTCCCTGTTCGGCACCTGGCAGCACTACTTCTGGTACGCAGGAAACATTCGGGAGTACGAGGCACAACGGAGTGAACTCGACCAGCTGGAGGCGTCGCCATCGCTCAGCACGGAAGACGCGAGGCGGCGCAGTGATCTCCAGGCGGCGTTCCTTCGAGACAGCATCCCGTTGGGGGATGCGCAGCGTGGGCTTTTTGAACGCAGGCTGCGAGACAGTTCCGAGCCGCTTGGTTTTTTTGCCCTCGCAAACAGCTTCGCCGGAATTCTTTCCGTCGTCACCGTGCTCCTCGTGGCGGGACTGCTGCAGTCGATCATCGCGGCGATTCAATCTCGCCTCGCACCGGATTTCTCGGCCGGAGCGGCTTCACAATCAGACGCCGTTACGGCCGTCTCAACCCGAGACTGGCTGATCACAAATGGCATCCCGATCGGAGGCCTTGCCGTCGTCGGCTACACGCTGCTGCTCACCAAAAGTCGCACCGCATTGATCGGCACCGCCGCCGGAATCGGGTTCGCCGCTTTGGTGAGTCTGGCCGGCTTGAAACGTGACGCACTGAAGCAGGTCGTCATCGTCGCCACACTGGCAGTTCTGCTGGCAGGAATCCTGACCGGCGGAGCCATCGCGACCGGATCGCTCGATATTGAAGTGCTCAGCGAGGCACCGAAGTCGATTCAGTACCGGTTTCAATACTGGTCGGGGACCGCTCAGGTGATTGCCGAATCCACTTGGTTCGGAGTGGGTCCTGGGAACTTTCGCTCCCACTACCTGCAGCACAAGCTGGCGGAAACCAGCGAAGAAATTGCCGATCCCCACAACTTTCTGCTCGACGTACTGGCCAATGCCGGGGTGCCAGGAGTCCTCGCGCTGCTGCTGCTCGCCGTTGTGCTGGCTCGAAATGCACTGCGACTTTCAAGAGGCCTGGCAAACGATCATCGAATGGACGCTGTCGAACCCGAAGCCAGCGGACCTTCACCAGTCAAAGTGCTTGGCTCTGCCTTTGTGATCGCCGCAGGCTGGCAGTTCGTCGCCGATGCGTCACTCAATTGGCAGCTCGTGACGACGGGAGCACTGGTCGTTGTTTTGAGTCTCCTGGCAAACCGGCTTCAGGCTGCAGGTCGAGTCACTCCCGGCTCAGGTCTGACTCAGACAGCCGCTCTCGCGGCGGTCGTCACGCTGCTCGTTCATCTGCTCGCCGCAGGGGGAATTGCGATGCCGGCGATCTGTGGATGCCTGCTCGCTCTGGCGATTCTGACCGAGCCGATCTGCTCGGAAGAGAAGCCGGCCGAATCGCCGTCACGATCGCGGGCGGCGACGCTGATTCTCGCAGTCTTTCTGGTCACGGCCTTCGCTGCCTGTCTGCAGATGGCATTCGTACCGGTCATCCGAACCACCGCTGAACTCCAATCGGGCGATTACGAAGCGACGCGACAGTCCAACTACGGTCGCGCCCGGGCGAGGTATTCGCAGGCGGCTCAGGCCGATCCATTGTCGCCGACTCCTCTCATGCGGCTGTCGGATTTGTCATTCCTCTTGTGGGAACAGACCCGGGACGATGACCGCTTTGCTGAGGGTGTCGACTTTGCTCTTGAGGCCCGACAACGAAATCCGCACAGCGGCTACTACGCATATCAGATCGGCCGCCGATACCGGAAACGATTCCAGCGGAGCGGCAACAGCGAGCACGCTCAATCGGCAGCCGAGTGGCTCGGCCAGGCCCTGGACCTTTACCCGACTCATCCACTCTGGAACGCGGATTTCGCGATCGCCCTTGGAGAAGCCGGACGTCCTGAAGAAGCGCGCAGGGCCGCGCGAGAGTCCCTCCGTCTGGAAGCGATCAACCAGAAGGCCGGGCACATCGACCGGTTCCTTCCCGAACCAGTCCTGCGTGAGATCACCGGTCTTGCAGTCCAAACGGGTTCGATCAATCAGAAATCTCCGTAGGGTGGGCCGAGCGCAGCGAGCCCCACCGGCAGTTCGATCTGACAATCTGGTGGGGCTCGCTGCGCTCGGCCCACCCTACGACGTGGACTCGGGTTCCACAGCGGACTCGATGTCAGCAGGCTGTTCGGCAGCTGGCTCTTCCGGCTCAATCAGTTCGCTTGGTCGACGGCGGAACCAGTGAACCTCCATCGTCGCGTACTCGGTCTTCCGTTCGAATTCCCACTCGGGGGGCAATTCGAGTTCCGACTCACGCGGCGTCCGAAACAGAAGCAGCGAGCCCTCGCGAGTCACTCCGTCACGGGCGAGTCGCTGCAGCGATTTGTAGAGCTTCGCACCGTCTCGAATTTTCGGGACGAGCTTGTACGGCGGGTCAAAAAAGCAGACGTCGTACGGCAGAAAGTCGTCGCAGTTTTTCGGGCGAAACGACGTCCGCTCGACATCGTTGGCCCAGCAGAGTGCTTCGTCCTGGACCTTGAGATGCTCGATGTTCTTTTTGAGCAGTTCGACGGCCAGTCGATCCCGTTCGATGAACACGACGCTGTGTCCCTGGCGACTGAGACCTTCCAGACCGAGCGTGCCGGTCCCGGCAAAGATGTCAACGATCCGCGCGTCGACGAGGTCGTCTTCCAGGAATTCAAAGAGGCTTTCCTTCACGCGGTCGGTGATCGGTCGTGTGGTCAGCCCGGGGTTCGAAAGGAGCTTGCGCTTTCCGAGTCGTCCTCGAATAATTCTCATGGGTAATTTCTGAAACGGGCTAACCGACGCGCCGTGAATCCGGCCTCGGATGAAATTCAGCCGTGTTGCGAATTCAGGATTCGCTGGCATTCATGAGCCAGACGGCGGCTCTCGATCGAAGCGGGATGATAGGAAGTCACACCGAGTTCGCGCAGCGAAGGCTCCAGAACATCGGTTTCCGCTGTTCCGAGTGCAATAACGCCCTGTGGCGAAAATTCCGCCAGGCGTGCCGGAAGTGGCAGACAGGTCGCAGGGCCGACTTCAAAATCGATGATCGCGACAAAAGAATCCGAGTGATCCCGGCAAGCGGTGGCGAGACTCAGCAAAGCCTGAGCGGTCCGGCAGGCCCGGACTCGAATGCCGGACTCCACGAACTCCCGCTGCAACGCCGGAGCCCAGCGAGGACGATTCTCAAAAACAATGACCTGTCGTTCGGGCATCAAGAGCTCGGAAGGCCGTGCAGAAGTTGTAGGGTGGGGCTCGCTTCGCTCGGCCCACCCTACTCAGTGTTGTCCTCATCAAAGTTCATCCCGCGCCGGACCTGATAGAGCGGCAGGAAGCGGTAGTAGACCTCAAGGCAAAGACTGCTGAGGGCCGTTGAGAAAACTCGCCCGCCGTACGGGCCCCAGGGCGGCTTCGGATCCCAGCTGCCGGCCGCATGGCCGCTTGTTCGCTGATCGGCCACCAGCCATTCGCGCAGCCCCGTATTCCACGCCTGCCACTCGGGACCGCCGTACTGGTAAACCGCCAGCGTTCCGTAGTACCAGTAGTAGATGTCCTCCGTTCGGCGGCTGGGGAGACGCTCCATCAGAAACTCGATCGCTTCCTGGCTTTGAGGGTTGTCCCGAGCCAGGCCGAGCATCTGCTTGCAGAAAAGTGCCTCGGCCGTCATCGCCGGTGCGGGCGGAAGCGGTTCGTACGGAGCCTCGACGAGCCGGTATGCCGCAAGGCCACTTCGCTCACCCAGACTGCGCTGCCGGAGAAACTCGATCATTTTCAGCGTGACTTCTTCAGGCACTTTGATGCCGGCAATCTGAGAACTTTTCAGCGCCATCAGCTGCCAGCCGAACATGCTCATGTCGCTGCGCTGACCTTTCTCGTACCGCCATCCGCCATCCGTTGGATTCTGATTTTCGATGATAAAGTCGACAGCCTTTTGAATCGGTTCGCGAAGGCGGCGGTCACTGGCTCTGTCGGTCTGCATGCCCAGCGCCTCAGCGAGCGCGTAAGTCGCAATCGCGTGGCAGTACATTCGAGCGTAGCGCGACGCTCCACCGCCGAGGAACCCGTTCGATTCCTGTTGCCGAATCAGCCAGTTGAGAGCCCGGTCCACCTGATCCGAATAGGGACCTTCCTCGTGGGTATGTCCCGCTCCGAGGAAAGTCAGAATCACGAGGCCGGTCACTCCCGAATCGGCCTTCGCTCCGGTCTGCGATTTAATCATCGCCGCGTGCTGAGCGTCGCCGTCCAGCAGCGCGAGATCGATCAACCCGCCTCGACCCCGACAGACGTCGTTCGCCGGACAGTTATCGGTGTAGCCATCGGGATCCCAGTAACCCGCCGGATTCTGGTGCAGGGCAAGCCACTGCAGGCTCGCTTCGACGGCTCGTTCCGTCGCGTCGGTGCCGCCAAACTTGCGAGCGATGTCTGCTCGTCTGGCGAGGCTCCTCAGCCGATACGTCGGAGGAATGCTCGTCGTGATGTTCGGGTTGATCGGGACGAAATTCGGCGTGATCGCGCTGGGCCGGGGACCGTCGATCGGAAACCGTGTGTCGAGCCCGCTTCGTACGGAGACCACCGGGTCAGGCAGCGGATTGGCCGACTTTGGAGCCAGCTCCGGCTTCAACCGCTGCGTGCCCCCGAGGTCATCCATGCGCGGCGTTCGAGTTTGCAGTCGACTGAATTTCGGCTTACCGACGGCGCCACTTTCGGAATCCGTCGTCGTCGTGTCAGCGATGACTCCCGTTTCTTCGGTCGGCAGTTCCGCCGGAGTCGGTCCAGTCCGGCGGACAATCTGGTCGGACGGATTCGTGTTTCGCAGGAACGAAGACGGGTCGAGCGGGACGTCGAGCGAAGCGACCTCGCGGCGCGAATCAAACTGCGGAGAAATCTGATCGACGCTGCCACGCGTCGGCTTGCGCTCGACGGTGAGGTCCGGTTGCAGGCCGCTGCGTTTGATGCGTTTTCGGATCGGCGACATCGTCGGCACATTGACCTCAGGCCGAGCTTCCGTTGTTTCCTCGGTCACCTGAAGCGGCGCGGCAGACTCGACAGGAAGCGGATCCTGCAGGGCGAAGTTCTGAGCTTCCGGTCGAGCGATTGCGACCTCCGGGTTCTTCGTCAGGTCCGGTAGTTCCAGATCCGGCATCGTGATCGGCCCTGGCTTTCGTTCCGGTCCCTCCAGCGGTTTGAAGTCGAGCGGCGCGCGATCGGTCCGGGCGACTTCCTGATCCGGAGCTTCCGGCGGCTTCTCCCAGATTCGCGTGTTCCCGCTGCGGTCGAGCTGGACCTGCTCCTCGCCTTCAATGAAGACGTCGCGGATTTCCGTCCGTTCCTCCGTCAGCACAAACGGCAGCGGAGCTGGTGGCGAAACCGCGACGGCTCCGAACGCCAGCGACAGGTGCACCAGCACGGAAAACATGAACGCTTTTCGCGTCGGGTCGCTGTCGCCCCAGCGGGTGACCATCATCGTGATGAACTGAACCGTCGCAAACAGCAGCCCGGCCAGAACCGATACCCACAGCCCGAGCTCGACGTTATCGGTCGACGTCTCGATCTGCGTGGCAAACCACTCAACAAGCGGGATTGAGGCGAGGGTCATTGGGACTCGGGTTGGTTTTTCACAGTTTCCGTAGGGTGGGCCGAGCGAAGCGAGCCCCACCAGCTTTAGCAGGTCGCTCACTGGTGGGGCTCGCTTCGCTCGGCCCACCCTACTTCAGTGTTCATTGTCCGTCAGTTTTCTGCCGGTTCGCGAATCTGGCTCGCCAGCGAGATCTTGCTGATCTTCACGCGAGTGCACACGGCCAGGACATCCATCACGTGCTGATAAGGATCCGGGCCTGAGCCACGCAGCACAACCGCCTGCTCGGAATAATTCGCCTTGGCCGTTCTCAGATTCTGCTCCAGCTGCGCGAGCGAAAGCGGCTCATCCCGCACAACGACGTGATTTTTGCCGAGGACGTTGACGACGATTTCATCCGGCAAAGAGGTCAGCGGCTGCGCTTCGCTCGTCGTCGGAAGCTGGACATCGCTCCGCTGCTCCGGCGTCGTGAAATGCGTTCCCACCATAAAAAAGATGATGAGCAGAAACACAATGTCGATCATCGGCGTGAGATTCAGCGACGGTTCCTCGTTCGAATCGGAAATCTGCAGCGGCATGAAGGCCTCCGGAAAATCACGCACCTTTCACTCAGTAAACATCGTCCTGAGCGACCTCCCGAATGGTTACCGTCTTGCCCGGTCTCCGTCAATTGCCGCTTCTGCCGTGGGCCGTGTGTTTTGCAGAGCCGTCTCCTGGTCCAGCGACGAGGCAAACTGGGCAATATTTGGGGACTCGCCACGTCGCAATGAAGAGGCGGACCGGGCACAGCCGATCCGAGTTGAAGGCAACGGCCGTTCTTCTTAGGCAACCCGCAATAAATAAAACGCCCCCTCGTTAAGAACCGGACGCTAACGCGTGGCGGCTGATTCATCAGCCGCTGGGCGTTAGCCCACGGTTCCTGGGAGATTGTTTACTGCGTGTTGCCTTTGCGGATCTGTCGCTCGCCTGGTGGCAGGGGTCGAACGAAGTGAGCCCCCAGTGATTCGGTCTGGGGGCCGCGTTGCTCGACCCCAGCCACCCCGCCGCGACGCGAACCGAATTGTGGGCCATTTTTGAAATTGCGATCGGGAAACCGGAATCGATCGCAAGGTGAGTTTCTTATGTCTCAAATCAGCCTCGTTGCTCGACTTTGCCTCCTCGCCGCCGCGACGGTGTCACTCACCGGATGCGCTTTTGAGCGGGAATGGCAAACGGCTCAGAGCTACTCCTGGCCCGAAAATGAAATGGCCGGCTGCTGGGACGGAAAATGGCACAGCGACTGGAACGGCCACGAAGGCGGCCTCCGCGCGATCATCACGAAGCAGGGCGAGGGTTATTACCACGCTCATTTCAAAGCGACATTCCTCAAAGTTGTGCCGTACGAATTCGAACTGCCGATGCTGGTGACTGAGGACGGTCACATCTACACATTTGAGGGCGACGCCGACCTCGGCCTGCTGGCCGGAGGCAAGTATGTCTACAACGGAACGGCATCCGGAGGTCAGTTCCACGCCGACTACTCCGCGGAAAACAACGACCACGGCACATTCACGATGTCGAAGGTCCACTCGTGCAGCGAGTGCGGAAGCGAAGCCTGCGGAGCCAAAGGAGGCTGCATCAGAAAGCCCAGCGCCCGTTCCCTCCGCGTCATGGCCTCCGTCGAAAACGCGCAGATTGAAAATCTGGCCGACCATAAGTGAGCCAATCTGCCCCGGTTATCGCCTGGCCCTCGCACTGCGCAATTTATGGCGGGGTGCGTCGTGATTCCGGAAGGGCAGGATGCCAATACTGTTCGGCACGGCCTCTGCGTATCGCATCGTCAGGCAGGAACCGTGCCGAACACGATTGGCAGGATGCTCATGCCACTTTCTCAACAGCCTGCCGAAAAGCCAGTCCGGTACGCCGCGCCCCGGTGTCGACTCAACGCTCAACCGTGAACGCGCTTGAGGCTTTTGCCCACTGCTGCATTGCCTTTCGTCGCCCCAGGTTCGGCCGTTTTCGCTGCGGCCGTTGAGTGCTCGGCCAGTCCGTTTCCAGCAGGGACGCGTCCAGGGGAGAGTGTCGTCCGGAATGCCGCGCAGCTTATAAAAAGTCGTTGATTGAATCGCCGAGGCCAGTCCTCAAGAATACGTGTCTCAATTCTCTTTGCACTCTCCGTCCAGCCGGACTCAACACGCGGAATCTTCGATGAGCGATCTTCAGGACCTGACCCGGAAGCTGCAGAAGCAGACCGATTCGAAAATTGTCCTGCTCGTCGCCGACGGGCTGGGCGGACTGCCGATCGAAAAAGGTGGCGGGACGGAGCTGGAAACCGCGAAGACTCCGAATATGGATGCCCTCGCAAAGGAAGGCACGCTTGGCCTGAGCACCCCGGTCCTGCCGGGAATCAGCCCGGGCAGCGGACCAGGGCACCTCGGCCTGTTCGGGTACGACCCGCTGGAATATCAGATCGGGCGAGGCGTCCTGGAAGCGCTGGGGATCGACTTTGAACTCACGCCGGACGATGTCGCAATTCGCGGCAACTTCTGCTCGATCGACGCAGAAGGCAACATCTCCGACCGCCGCGCGGGGCGGGTCAAATCGGAAATCGCCTCGAAGCTGTGCGAAAAGCTCGACCAGATCGAAATTCCTGGCGTCGAAGTTTTCGTCCGCCACGTGAAGGAATATCGCCTGGTCATCGTGTTCCGCGGCGACGGACTCGGCGGCAACGTCAACGACACCGACCCGCAACGAACGGGAGTGCCGCCACTCGCCCCGGTTGGAGCGGACGGGCCTTCGCAAAGGACCGCGGAGATCTGCACGCAGTTTCTGGAGCAGGCTCGGGAAATCCTCAAGGACGACCAGCCGGCCAATCTGCTCACGATGCGTGGCATCGACATGAAACCGAACGTCCCGCCGCTCAGCGAAGTTTACGGCCTGCGTGCCGGAGCGATCGCGGTTTACCCGATGTACCGCGGCCTGGCTCGACTGGTCAGCATGGACATCCTCGACGCCGGACAAACTCTCGACGACCAGATGGCGAGGCTGAAGGCCGCGTGGGATGACTACGACTTTTTCTTCGTCCACTTCAAGTACACGGATTCAACCGGCGAGGACGGCAACTTCCCGGAAAAAGTCCGCCGGACGGAAGAGCTCGATGCGTGCATCCCGAAAATCATGGCGCTCAACCCGGACTGCCTCATCGTGACCGGCGATCACAGCACGCCGGCTAAGATGAAATCGCACAGCTGGCATCCGGTCCCCGTGCTGCTGTGGTCAGACCTCGCCCGCCCGGACGCGTGTGACAGCTTCGGCGAGACGCAGTGCATCACCGGTGGTCTCGGCCAGTTCCCTGCGAAATACCTGATGGGATTTGCGATGGCTCACGCCGGAAAGCTCGAAAAGTTCGGCGCGTAAAATTTCCGTTTGCATTCCTTGCAGCGGATTCCTGACGATCGCCGAAAATTGTCCAGGCAAGCTCGTTAAACTGATGGAAGATTCTCCGCGAAAGCAGTTACGCATTCCTGTCGAGTCTGGGTCGGTGGCACAGGCGAGAGATTTGACGGCTGTGTGGCTTCGACCGAAGGTAATTCGGCCAACCATTGGCCTGACCATAGAGGCAGGTTGATGTCTGGAATTGAGCGGTTTACGATGAACTCTGCAGGTTTCTTTCCGAGATCCTCTCCTGGATCCGTACGAAAGATCTCTTGTCCGCACTCGTGCTCACCACCGGCACGAGGCTTGCGGCAATCCTGGCCAGGCTGGTGACAAGACGAAATTCTCAATCGAGACTGGAGCTGGTTTCTCCATGAACGGCACGAAGATTTACGGCGAGCTGACTCCCTGCGGCGGTGGAGATCCGATTCCCATGCTCCGTCGCAAACTGATTGTCGGTCGTCGAAGCAGCTGCGACGTCACGCTGAGATTTCCGAATGTCTCGTCGCGCCACTGCGAGCTGGAGCTGATCAACGGCTACTGGTACGTGAAAGACCTGGGCAGCTCAAACGGCATTCGAGTGAACTCGGAACGCTGTGACCAGAAGTGGGTTTTCCCCGGCGACATCCTGCACATCGGTCGTCACAAATTCGAAGTCGGCTACGAAGCCGCCGGCGAGCGACCGGTCGATGACGAGAACCCGTTTGCCCGAAGCCTGCTCGAAAAAGCCGGCCTGGCCGGCAATCGGCGGCAAACTTCCGAGCCAGACCCTGAACCCGAGCCGGCCCCAGTGCCCAAACCGCCAACGCCTTCTCGCCGAAAAACGGACTCGACCGACGACGACCTCGCAATGGAATGGCTCAAGGACCACTGAGAGCTAAAGGATCACTGAGACACGACCGGGATGAAACCCTGGTCACACGCCGAGGTCCCGGCACAGCTTGTCGAGCCGATCGTTCAGCCGCGCGACGTCCTGCTTGAGATCCTCGACGTCCGATTTCAATTGCTGATTCTCGGCCAGCAGTTCGACCAGAGCCGCGTTGTTGGCCGGAGCAGCCGACGAAACAGCGGGAGCGGCGGCAGCAGACTCATGCCGTCGAGCCGGGCCGGAACTCGAAACCGCAGCCGTCGCTGCTTCCATCGTGCGGTTCTCGCTTGCCTTATAGAAACAGTGGTCGACCTCAACGCCGCGCCGCTCCAGCGCGTCGGTTGCCTGGGCGTAGCCCTGTTCGATGAGCCCGCTCAGCTCCGCACGCAGCGCCGTCAAATCCTCGATCGGTACCATCCGGCTCGCGCGGCCTCGGAGTTCACCCATCGTCTGCCGGCCTCGCAAAAGCAGCTCGGTGAGGATCGCGATCTGTGGCTCGCTGAACGAGTACCGCTTCCGCACATAGTGCCGGTATCGCTCTGTCCGCCCCGAGTCCGGCAGGATGACCGCGCCGAGACCGAGCTCGCGAAGCTGATCGAGCGTTTCTTCGACGGCGTCTTCATCGTAACTGGTGATCGGTGAGCGGTTGCTTTTCTGGTTACAACCGGCAATGACCGCCTTCATCGTCATCGGGTAGTACTCGGGCGTGGTGAGGCCCTTTTCCATGAGCACTCCCAGTACCCGCCGCTGTCGCGATGAAAGCTCGCGAACTTCCGGCCGCTGCTCGTCGTGGTCCATCATTCCCTCCGTGGAGTTGCCTTTTCGCTTCGAGTCGACCAGCAAGGATGGTCATTCCGACGGGATCATAGTGTGACGAACTGGCTGAGTCGTCTTACAATAAATTCCCAATCTGCCCCGCCTCTCCTCATCCCGCCGGAGTTTCTCATGAGAATCCTCTTGTCCGTGATCGTGTTGTTTCTTTCAACGGTTTCCCTTCATGCCGGCGACTGGACTGAATTCCGCGGCCCGACCGGCCAGGGACACGCGGCCGAGACGAACCTGCCGGTTTCCTGGTCCGCGACGGAAAACGTCGTCTGGAAAACTCCGATTGATGGACTCGGCTGGTCCTCGCCCATCATTCTGGGCGGACAGATTTATGTTACGACGGCTGTTTCCGACAAGGGAGTCCGCGACCCTCAGCAGTCGCTGCGAGCAGTCTGCCTCAGTGAGGAAACCGGTGAGGTTCTCTGGGACGTCGAAGTATTTTCTCAGGAGTCTGCCGGTGGAGCCGCCGACCGCGTCCATTCCAAGAACAGTCAGGCGAGCCCGACGCCGATCACCGACGGCAAGCACATCTTCGTCCACTTTGGAACACGAGGCACCGCGGCACTGACGACCACAGGGGAGATCGTCTGGAAGAATCAGGAATTGCAATACGCTCCGGTTCACGGAAACGGTGGATCGCCGATTCTGGTGGGCGACAATCTTGTCATGTCGTGTGACGGCGGAGACATCGACTTCATCGCGGCGATCAATAAGAACACCGGCAAAGTCGCCTGGAAAACGGATCGTACGATCCCGAGCATTCCCAAGAAGTTTGCGTTCGGCACGCCACTGCTCATCGAGGTCGACGGAAAACAGCAGATCATCTCACAGGCTTCCGGCTTCGTTTACAGCTACGACGTCGATGGCAAGCTGATCTGGAAAGTGGACTACAACGGCGGTTACTCGGTGATTCCCCGCCCAGTGTTTGCCCATGGCCTGGTCTTTGTCTCCTCAAGCTACGACAGCCCGGTGCTGTACGCGATCGATCCGAGCGGCAAAGGCGACGTGACCGATTCGCACGTTCGATGGACGCTGAAGAAAGGCGCACCGCACACGCCATCGCCACTCGTCGTCGGCAACGAAGTTTACGTCGTCAGCGATAAGGGCATCGCGACCTGCTGCGACGCGAAAACCGGCGAGGTTCACTGGCAGGAACGAATTGGCGGAAACTATTCAGCCTCGCCACTGGCAGCGGACGGAAAGATTTACATCCAGGCCGAAGATGGGGAAACAATCATCATCAAGTCCGGCACGACCTTCGAAGAAATCGGACGAAACAAACTCGAACCGCGAACGTTTGCGTGCTACGCGGTCTCCGGCAAGTCCCTGTTTATCCGCACGGAGAATCAACTGTACCGGATCGCCGAGGCCGACTGAGGGTACTTCAGTCGGGCCTCAGCGCAAGGGCTCGCAACGTTCAGGCGGTCTTTTTCTGAACTCAAGAAGACAAGACCGGGCCGACTATTTCGTGCGGGCGTTCTTGTCCCAGATCGGAGTATCCCAGCCTTCGATGTCGGCAGGTTTCACACCTTTCCGTTCGCCATTGAAGCTGAATGTCACAGGGTTGTATGGCCCGACGAAGGCGATATCCATGTCTGGTTTGATCTCTTTTTCGAGCCCCATGCACCAGAAAACGCCGTTGATAACACAGCGCCGGAATCCGTCGTTGACGATGTCTTCCGAGGCACCCTGTGTGGAGCAGAAAACGCGGCCTTCTTTTCCAGATGCCGATTTGTAAGTCCGTACCCAGACAGCGGGCTTCGGCGGTTTGCCTGCCAGCGGCTCGGAGCCCTGCTCCATCGTCTGCAGCACCTGGTTGTTTGCGAGGATGACGGAGTTGGGCATCGGATTCGCATCGTAGGCTCCGGCCTTGCAGTGCATGTCCTTGACGCCGGACAGGACCACATGCCCTGTCTGTTCCGGAATGGGGTCGAGTCGTGTACTGCATTTATGATTCTGGCCATAGTGGCCCGCCCAGGTTTCTCCGAGAACCTGCCGGCCGAATCCCATGTGGTAATCCTCTTTGTCGTATCGAAAATGATATTTCTCGTACTGACCTTTGATTCCGTTGAATGCGTGTGTCGTGGTGCGAAGACCAAGAACCGGGCCGCCGCGTTGCAGGTACTCATCGAAATACTTCATGGACTCATCCGCAGGATTCAGGAATCGCATGAACAGGAACATCATGTCGGCACTTTCCAGAGCTTCCATGCCTGGGATCCGCGATGAACCTGCCTTGATGAAGCCTTTTTCGTCGAGGCCAAACAGAACGGTGCACTTGAAGCCGTAGCGTTTTGCCAGGATCCGAGCAATCGCCGGACAGGTCTCCTCACCGCGGTATTCGTGATCAGAAGCGATAAAGACGATGTGTTTCCCCTTGCCAGGGCCGCTGTCTCCTTCATACACGACCCAGTCCTTTGCCTGGGCGGCGGACTGCACAACGATCGTCAATAAAATTGCAAATACAGGAATGTGCTTCACGGTGTCTCCTTCTTTTTCAATTTTGAAAATGCCCCGACGATGATGACTGTTCAGCAAGACTCACAATGTCTTGTGAGGCATTCGGTCGAGATGCCGGGTTTGTCTCTAATCTTGCGACTTCGCGCCGCCGAATAACGATAGTCGACTGTCAACTCCGATGCCCCACGGTCTGGCACCGGCAGGTAACGCGCCGCTGTCCGGCTGATTCATGTCGACCTGCTTGAGTGGATCGGGCCATTCTGTCGGCAGGCTCTGCCCCGAATCGACGGCGCGGCTTTCAGGCGGCAGTCTCAGGTCATCGAGACTGACGAACCCCGGATCCGCGACGCGATCCTGTGTCGTCCATCCGGGCGAGTAAACCGCTCGACTGAGCCCAAACAACGGCGTCGATCGAAACTTGCCAAACAGGTCGCCCTTGAACTGAGGGCCTTCCCTCATTCCCCACAACAGGTTGCCGCCTTCGCGAAGACTCGTCGCCGACTTTCCTGGAATCGTCACGCCGGGGACAAGGTCAGCCTGCACAAAAATGTTGTTGAAGACGTCGCGTTCATTCTGACGCAATCCCTGAGCCCCCAGTCCAAAGAGGAAATAGTTCCGCCAGACGGGAGTCTCTCGAAGAAACGTGTTGTGGTAAACCCGCATGACGGGCCAGATCGGTCCGCCGTGGTCGCCGACAAGATGTCCTTCGCCGCGAAGAAATTCGCCGGTCGGATCGGGTTCGGCGGGCGGGCCTTTATACGTCCCGCCTCGCATGTCGAAGACGTTGCGGTACACGTAAACGCCGGACTCTGGATCGTGGTCGAGCGGCGCTTCGTCTTTTTCGATCTCGTGCTGAGTCAGCGGGATCAGGCAGCGACCGATTCGATTCTGGTAAATGAACAGCGTGTGGTCTCGCAGTTTCGGACCGCACTCCAGTCCGTCATCGTTAAAGTTGTCGACGAAGTTATGGTGAAACTGCAGGTTCCGGACATAACGCAGAAACGCGAAGTCATGGTCGTCCGTGAATTCGCACCACGCCAGTTCGATGTCCTCGTTTCGCGGTTGATCGTTGCGGAAGACGATCTGATAGGAAGCTGTCCCTCGGTACTTCATGTGGGCACGAGACGTCCACGGAGCGGCCTGGCCACGAAATGCCGAATTCGTCACTCGCAATTTCTGGGACGCATTGACCATTAGAGCAGGAAAGCCTCCGTAGACAGTCAGATGATCCAGCTCGATGTGCTGCGATCCGTAGACGTGAATCATGGGACTGCCGGTCGCGCCTCGGAATACCAGGCCCTGAAGACGGACATGTCGCACGCCGTTGATCCGCAGAACTTCCTCACCAAATCCCGCTGACACCGACAGCCGCAACTTCCGCGGATCGGTCTCGCCGCGGTAGGCCTGCTGCCCGAGTCCCGGCATCCGGTGATGAGCCAGGCGGATGTGAATGCGGCCCGTCTCCCGATTGAACCACAGGCCAGGGCCGCAATAGATGCCGGTCTCGCGCATCTCGTGCTTGTTGCCAATCCAGAATTCATTGGTGGCACGCAGATCTGCGGCAATGCGGTAACTGTGGAGAGGCACCATCGAGTCGGCGAAGTGCCCAAGTGCCAGCGGACGTTCTTCCTCGATGCCCCACATCGGCTCCCAGGCTGCGGGCAGAAACTGAGTCGGCACTCGCCGCGCGTCAGCATCGTGGTACGTTCGAGTCGAAACGAATTCGCCGTCGCCGCCCGCCGGATTCGGCATCCACGCCTGTTCGGGATCCTCGAAGAACTCACGACGACCGCCGTCGAGAACCGCCAACTCTCCCGGATACGATCGGATTGTGATCGGCTGGTCCTCAGTTCCTGACCGGCTCAAATGAGACTTTTCGTAGTACGTCCCCTCGCGAAGGAACAGTGTATCTCCCGGCTCCAGTTGTCTGAGCGAACACGCCAGAGACTTCCACGGCGATTTTTCTCCGCCCGTGTCAGCATCGTCGCCATTCCTGCTGTCCACATATCGGAAACGTCCCGTTCCCGTCGTCTGGGACGAAGCAACTGGCAATGGCCGCATCGGTGAATGGGAAGCGAACACCTTTCCTGGCATACCACCATTCCTGTCCTGCGCCGAGACAAGCTCACCCGTGAGCGTCCCGACGATCAGCACCAGCGCCAGCCAGCCAGGCATGTGTCGAGTGAAACGGTCCATCCGCCGACTCCTTGAAGAGGATCGCTCTGAGGCAGGGTCAGATTAATGTCTCCCGACCGATTTTTCCGTGCTCAGTTCAGAGATCGTGATCGGTGAGATCCTTTTTCGGACGGTCTCCTCAGCAATTCGGAGGATTGGAGCATCGGCTTCAGTTCTCACGGTCCGGCCTCATGCCTCTTCCGCCTCTGGATCGTAAACGCCGACCAGGTCGTATTCGCGCGATTCGACGATCTCGACGGGAATCATCTGCCCAACCTCGATGCCCTCGCCCGTGACGAAAATGTTGCCGTCAATTTCCGGCGCGTCGGCAAACGTGCGGCCGACAAAGACACCGTCCTCGACGGACGCGTCAATGATCGCGTCGAGCTCGTAGCCGACGAGCGATTCGCCAAAGTCGAAGGCAATCTTCTGCTGCACTTCCATCAATTCTTCGCGGCGAGCTTCCTTCACGTCGTCCGGCAACTGGTCGTCGAGTTTTTGCGCCGGCGTGCCAGGCTCAAGCGAGTACGTAAAGACTCCCATCCGCTGAAACTGCGAGTCGATCACAAACTCACGCAGTTCTTCAAACTGCTCGTCGGTCTCACCGGGAAAGCCGGTGATAAATGTTGTCCGCAGGACGAGGTTCGGAACGTTTTTGCGGAGCTTTTCGATCAGCTCGACCGTCGCGTCGCGTTTGACCCGTCGCTGCATCCGCTTGAGCATCGTGTCGTTAATGTGCTGCAGCGGCATGTCGAGATACGGCAGAATCTTCGTTGACGACGCGATCGTCTCGATCAGCTCATCGTGAAAGAAGATCGGGTAAAGATACATCAGGCGGATCCAGTCGATGCCGTCGACTTTTTCCAGTTCCTTCAGCAGTTGGTTCAGTCGCGTCTCGCCGTACAGATCGAGCCCGTAATACGTCGTGTCCTGGGCGACGATGATCAGTTCCCGGACGCCGTCCGCGGCGAGTTCTTTCGCCTCCTGGATCACCATCTCGATCGGCTTCGTCGCGTGTTTGCCGCGCATTTTCGGAATTGCACAGAACGTGCAGGTTCGATCGCAGCCCTCGGAAATCTTGAGATACGCAAAGTGCTGAGGCGTAATCCGCAGCCGTGCCCTGTCGTCCAGAGCGCGAATCGGAGCCGGCCGGAACAGCTCACGCTGCTCTCTGATTCCGCCGATCAGATGATCGGCGACTCGCGTGATTTCGTCTCGTCCAAACACGCCGACCAGGTGATCGATCTCCGGCATCTCGTCGAGCAACGCTCCGCCGACCCGCTCAGGAAGACAGCCAGCAACGATGACGCCTTTTGTTTTACCGGCACGTTTCAGGTCGAGCATTTCATTGATGACGTCTTTCGACTCCTGACGCGAACTCTCGATGAAGCCGCACGTATTGACGATGACGAAGTCCGCTCCGTCCGGATTCGTGACCAGCGAGTACCCGTCGATCGCCAGGTGGCCGAGCATCTTCTCGCTGTCGACGAGGTTTTTCGGACAGCCGAGACTGACGAATGCGTACGTACCTTTGCTCTCCGTGTCGCGTGACACAAAATTCCCGCCGGGGATGAAGTCGATTTCGTTCTGCAGACCTGTCATGTTCAATCTCAATGGCTCGATCGAGCCGTGATTGTCGTACCGCCGTCAGGCGGATTGTGGTTACAAAAATTGACCTGAGCCAGACGCAGTGGATGCCTGTCACAAAGTAGCATGGGCATCCTGCCCATGCGGAATCGTGCAGGACTCACGGCCTGGAAGGCCCTGCCACTTCTGTTTTTCAACGGGCTGCGCAGCTGAGTCACTTTACGCCGGCGAAGCCTCGCATTGAGTCCATGCCGCTTTTGAGCGCCTGCTGATAAACCCAGATGTCGCCGCTCCAGGCGAGCATCCGGAAACCCTTCTGCACGACCCACTCGCCGAATTCGAGCGTCGTCGTCATGAAGCCGCCGACTTTGCCATGATCGTTGCACGCTTTGATAATCCGGTCGACCGCCTCAACAAAGATCGGATGACCAAACTGACCGGGCACGCCGAGCGACGATGAGAGGTCTGACTGGCCGATCCAGAGGCAGTCCATTCCGTCGAGCGCCGCAATGGCTTCCACATTCTCGACGCCGGTTGCCGTTTCGATTTGAGCGATCAGGATCTGATCCCGATTGGCCTGTTCCATTTTGTCGAGAGCACTGCCGCCGGAATAGTCATCGTGAGCAATCCCGAATGCGGAGCCGCGTCGCCCCTGCGGCGGATACTTTGCGGACTGGATCATCAGTTGGGCCTGCTCGACCGTTTCGACCATTGGCATCATGATGCCGCTGGAACCGACATCGAGCACTCGGGAAATGAAGTGATATTCCGTCGCTGGAACGCGGACCAGCGGAAGCATGTTCGTGCCGTGGCAGGCTGTGCAGAGGCTTCGGATCGTCTCGATGCTCCAGCCGGTGTGCTCCATGTCGAAGATGGCGAACTCGGCTCCCGCCTGCGCGGCCGCACGAGCGACACCGGGCGACTTGAATTCGAACATCATCGTGCCGACCGCGACTCCCCCGTCGATCAACTTCTGCTTGACAGAATTCGTTTGCATCTGCAGTCTCACTTGGCGCGACAATCACGCGGTTGCTTGTCTCTTGAGTTGAAGAACCGGCAAGCGGCCGCAGTTTCAGGCGAGGCCATCGACGCCGGATCGGCCGTTATACCCGAAAACCCGCCCCCTCGCGCGTGTGTCCTGCGGAATCCGAACGTCAATGTCCGAGCTCCCCGAACAGCACGAAAACCCGGCAGATCCTGCTCAGTTTGTGCGGAAAAAAGCTCGCGAGATTGGATTTGAGCTTGTCGGGATCGCGCCGGCAGTGGCTCCCGGCGGATTCGGGCCGCTCCAGAACTGGCTGAGCCAGGGCTTTGCGGGCGAGATGTCGTACATGCCTCGCCGCGAGGACGCGTACGCTCATCCGGAAAACGTTCTGCCAGGAGTGCGAAGCGTCATTCTTGTCGGGCTGAACTATCTCGACCGGACGTCTCAAAACGCGGATTCGACATCGCGACACTCCGATGCCGCATCCGCCGTCCCCTCTCCCCCCGAAGGGGGAGAAGGGACGGGTTCGTCCGATTCTGTTTGCCACGACCTCCCATCCGGACGTGTCGCCAAATACGCGAGCGGTTCGGCCGACTATCACGACGTTCTGAAAAAGCGGCTGAAATCTCTGGCGGCCGTCCTGCACGAAATGCGGCCCGGTTGCCGGACGCGACCGGTCGTGGACACGGCTCCGCTGCTGGAGCGTGACTTTGCGAGACTCGCCGGGCTCGGCTGGTTCGGCAAGAACACGATGCTGATCAACAAGCGCGAGGGAAGCTGGTTCTTTCTGGGAGCACTCCTGACTGACGTCGAACTGACTCCCGACCAGCCTCACGACACGGCTCACTGCGGAACGTGCACGCGCTGCCTGGAGGCGTGCCCGACCGACGCGTTTCCGGAACCGTACGTCCTCGACGCGACCCGCTGCATTTCGTACCTCACGATCGAACTGCGAGGCCAGCCGATTCCCGCCGACCTGCGAACGGGAATGGGCGACTGGCTGTTCGGCTGCGACGTCTGTCAGGACGTTTGCCCGTGGAACCACAAAGCACCCGAGACGACGGTTGATGAGTTCCGGCGGGACGAGACACTCACGCCAGCCTCGTTGACTCAGCTGCTTTCGCTGAGCGAATCGGAATTTCGAGATCGCTACCGCAGGACGCCGCTGTTTCGGCCGGGGAGATCCGGGCTGCTCCGCAACGCCGCCATCGTTGCCGGAAACTCGGGCGACTTGCGATTTGTCCCGGCGCTGGCAAGTGCTCTCGAAGATCAGGACGAACTGATTCGTGGAGCGGCCGCGTGGGCTCTTGGTCAACTGGGCTGTGAGACCGCAGTCCGCGGGCTGAACGCGCGGCTCGAACAGGAATCATCGCCGGCAGTTCGCGGAGAAATCGAAGCCGCTCTGGCAACCGCTACGCCGCGTCCGTGACGTGAGGATGCTCGCCAATGTGGTCCTCACAGTAGCACGGATTTCCTGAGCACTTGCTGCAGTAGCGAAATTCCAGATTGGGATTCGTCTTGTCCGTGCGGCCACACATCGCACACTCGTGAAACGCCCGCTGACTCTCTCGATGCCGGATTGCCTGATCGGTCGCCGTCCGCTGCGCCTTTCGCAGTCGTCCGACAATTGTCGAGCCGAAGAACAGTAGAAAGTTTGCCATGCCGGCGGCGATCGACACTCTTGCTGGTGCCTCGCCGGTAATGAAGTTGATGCTGAGGATCCCCAGAGTCAAAGCGGCGCACCACTTCGCCTTCACAGGGACGATCAGGAAGATGCGAAAGACCATCTCCGGAAAATAGACAGCGAACGCCAGAAAGACTGAAGTCCCAATAAACATGTTGGAAACAACCCGGTCCGGATAGATAAATCCAGCCGCGACGGAAACCAAATATCCAACGAGCAGATAAAGGTTGTACCGCGAGGTTCCCCAGAGAGATTCCAGCGTCGACCCGATGAAATACAACGCCCACATTCCAATGAGAAACAGGAAGATGTTTTCGGCGAATGCGTGAAACGGAAAGGAAATGACACGCCAGTATTCGCCATCTAAAACGAGCTGAGGAATCAGCACAGCCCGGTCTGCGGCGAGAGGATTCACTTCCCGTATGACAAAACACGCAACCTGACCGGCGATAATGATCTGAGTCAGATAGGGAATGGCGATCGGGCGAATGCGTTTTTCAAGCCAGTCCAGCGGGGACATCGCAGCGTCCAATCGGAAGCGTGTTCTTGCGGATTTCAGTCGACCGTCATTAGTCGCAGCTCTTTGGGAAGCGGAAAGCTGACGTGCTCTTCCCGAATCACAATTGACTCTACTTCCGCTCCGAACCGCTTCACAAGGGTCTCGATGCACTCCTCGACGACGACTTCCGGCGCACTGGCCCCGGCCGTGATCAGCACGTTTTCTTCCCCGGTGAACGAGTCGACCGGCAACTCAGCGACGCTGTCCACAAGGAACGATCGCTTACCGAGTGACTCGCCGATCTCCATCAGGCGACGGCTGTTCGAGCTGTTCTGACTGCCAAGAACCACGACGACGTCGGCCTGCTGAGTGAGTGTCGACACTGCTTCCTGCCGGTTCGTGGTCGCGTAGCAGATGTCTTCTTTCGGGGGCGATTCGATTTGAGGGTATCGCTCCTTCAGTCGCGAGATCACCGCCTCCGCTTCGCTGACGCTGAGCGTCGTCTGAGTCAGATATGCGATGCGGTCATCCTGCGTAAAGGTCAGCCGGTCGACATCTTCGGGCGACTCAACCAGCGTAATACTCTCTGGAGCCTCGCCCATCGTGCCGATGACTTCGTCGTGTCCCTCGTGCCCGATCAGCACGATATTGAAGCCGTCCCGCGCGTAACGAACAGCCTCAATATGAACCTTCGTGACGAGCGGGCATGTCGCGTCGATCGTGTGCAGCTTTCTCTCCTTCGACTGCTGACGGATCTCCGGCGAGACACCGTGAGCACTGAAGAGCAGGATCGAGCCCTCCGGGACTTCGCTCACGCCGTTGACGAACTTGACACCCTGCCGGGTAAAACGCTCCACGACGTAACGGTTATGAACGATCTCGTGGTAGACGTAGATGTTCGTGCCGAAACGCCGAATGGCCTCGTCGAGACACTCGATGGCCATGTTGACGCCCGCGCAGAAGCCGCGAGGATTTGCCAGCAGAATTTTCATGATCGAATTTCAAAAGTGATCGAACGGGCGACGGATTATTTTTTGAGGCCGGGTTTCAGTTTGTCGGCGAAAACTTTGCGGACCTTGTCGACCTTCGGATTGATCACGGCCCGGCAATAGCCTTTTGTGGGATTCAGCGTGAAATAGTCCTGATGATAATCCTCAGCCGGATAAAACTCAGCGGCCTTTACGACCTCGGTGACCACCGGATCGTCAAAGACTTTTTCATCGTTGAGCTTCTTCTTATAGGCCAGCGCCAGCTGCTTCTGGTCCTCGCTGTGGTAGTAGACGCCGGAGCGGTACTGCGTGCCGTAATCCGCTCCCTGCTGGTTCAGAGTCGTCGGGTCGTGTGAATTCCAGAAGACTTCGAGCAGTTCTTCAAACGAAATGACTGACGGGTCATAGGTCAGGCGAATGACCTCCGCATGTCCGGTCCGCCCCGTGCAGACATCCTCGTAAGAGGGATTCGGCACGCTGCCGTTGCAGTAGCCGGACTCGACGGACTCGACTCCGTCCAGCAATTCAAACACGGCCTCGACACACCAGAAACAACCCGAACCGAAAGTCGCCGTCTCTACTTTTTTCTTAGTTGATTGAGCAACGACGGAGACGGTGGCTTCCAGCTCTTTTTTGCCATTCGAATCCGCTCCCGTTACGTCGGCGACCTGAGTCTGTCCCGGCTGTTCCGACAGTGCGGGAGAACCGGGCGACGCGATGTCGTCACCCGCCTCGCTGAGCGGCGGGACGACAGTGGTCTCGTCGGCTGTGTTACAGCCGACTACCGCTGAAACGGCAAGCAGCAGCGCGGCTGCGTATTTCGAAATTCGCGTCATGTCTGGTGCTCCAGAAATTGTCTGACTCAGGTTGAGATCAAATTCGCCAGATGGCAGTGTGATCTTACTCGAACTTCACATCGTCAAGATAGAAGACAACCGGCTTGCCGGAAGCCCCCAGAACCCACGTAAAGCCTGTCTTGATCCGCGAAAGATCGCGGTCGGCCAGGTCGAACGAGTATTCCTTCCACTCGGACGTGAGCGTGAATTCCTGCTCGGCCTTCGTTGTGTCGAAGTATTTTTTTTCGCGGCCGATCAGGCCGAAGCCGAATTTGACTTTCTCGCCCCCTTCCGAACCGCGAGCGAAAAAGCGAAGCCGCTTTGCTCCGGTGAGGTCCAGGCCGCCGGCGAGGTCTCCCCAGTCGCTGGCCGGGTTCTGCCACACGACTCCGCCCCAGCCGTCGGGTTCTTTGTAGGTCACCTTGAGACACGTTTTACCGGTGTGAGGATTCTCCTGGCACTTCTCATCCATCGCGATGGCCGTTGTGTTGCCCATGTAACCGGACGCGGCAAAGGGTTCCTTCTCACCCGCCTCGCCGGCGATGAGCAGCGGCAGTTCCGCCTTGCTGCCGCGTCGAAACCGGGCGGGACCGTCGACCTGAATCGGCACGTTGGCCGTCGCAGCTCCGCCGGACGAATCGGCAACGTAAACGTAAAGCCGGTGCAGACCGCCGAATTCCGGCAGCCGAACCTCGGCACCGGTGAGGCTGGAGGCCACGATCGCTTTCGCGAATTCCGGCGGCGCGACCTGGAAGTCGCCGCCCGTCACAAACTGCTGAGCATCCTCGGCGAGCACCCATTTCACGGTCAGCTTGCCGCCTTCCGGATCGGCTGCCTTCAGCGTGGCTTTGATCGTCGCGCCGGATTTTGCCTGACTCACCGAGAGAGCCAGCGACTCGATCTGCGGACAAAGATTCTTCGGGGCCGAGCCACTCCAGAGTGCTGTCAGCTCGTCGACGCCCGCGAGCCGATTTCCGTCGGGCAGCAGCAGCCCGAACCATGTCGCCGTCGCTTCCTGCTTGAAACCCCACGTGAAGGCGTACGAACCCAGGCACAATTTCGAATCGGTTTTCAGTGCCTGGTACGCCTGCCGATACGTCGCCGCTTTGGCGGAACTCGATGGCTCATCAACCGTGCCCAGAGAATTCTTCGGGATCTCCCAGACACCGTTCGGCCCGAACTCGGTGACGACGTACGGCTTCGTGCCGCCGGCTTTGCGGTATCGCTCGGGGAGGGAACGAACTCCGCCGTACGAGTTGATGCCGACCAGGTCGAGGCTCGGACACAGCGTGTGAATGGCCTCGACTTTGCGGCCGCCGATTTCCGCAACGACGGTCATCGTCGGATGGTTCGGGTCCAGCTTCTTCACCATTACCGCGAGCGACTCGATGTGAGACCACACCGCCGCGTTGTTCCCGTCGCCTTCCATCTCGTTGCCGAGTGCCCAGCACAGCACCGCCGGATGGTCTTTGAATTTCAGGACCGCTTCCCGCACGGCTTTCGTTTGAGCGGCGATCTGGTCGAGGCTCGAATAATTGAACCCGTGTCGCTCGTGTCCAAGCCAGATGCCGACGGTGACTGTCAGCCCGAGCCGTTGTGCTTCGTCGAGCAGCGATTCCGTTTTGTCGTCGACTCCCCAGGTCCGGAACGAGTTCCCGCTGCACTCGGCGAGGAGTTTCTTTGAGCCGTCGCCGCCGGCCCCCTTCACGTAGTACGCCTCCCCGCCGCGGAGCAGTTGCCACGACTCGCCTGTCTGGCGGATCTCGACACGGATCGGCTCCGCACTGGCCGGTGGAGCTGCGGCAAGAACTGCTGTCAGTGCCGTCAGCGCGAGGATTCGAGACGACTGGGTTCGATCGAAAAACGACATTGAGGACTCCGTGGCTTGGAAATTGCGGCCAGTCCGCAACTATACGTGCAGACGGGCGTGCTCCTCAAACCGCAAACGGGATACGCGTGTCACTCAGCGCAAAGGCGTGTCACTCAGCGCAAAGACTGCCTCGCAGAAACGAATCGACAAGGACAACTCATGAGACATCTTCTTCTGGCTGCATTCGTACTCGCCGCCGCACTGAACGTGACACTGGCCGCGAAGCCAAACGTCGTGCTTGTGATGACCGATGACCAGGGTTACGGCGACCTGGGCTGTCACGGCAACCCGGTTCTCAAAACGCCGAACATCGACAAGCTGTACGGCGAGTCCGTTCGGCTGAAGGACTACCACGTCGCGCCGACCTGCTCGCCGACGCGCAGTGCGCTCCTCACCGGTCACTGGACGAACCGGACCGGCGTGTGGCACACGATCATGGGTCGATCGATGCTGCGTGAGAATGAGGTCACGATCGGGCAGATTTTCAAAGACGGCGGCTACGCGACCGGCATGTTCGGCAAGTGGCACCTGGGCGACAACTACCCATTCCGACCTGAGGATCGCGGCTTCACTGAGGTGCTGCGGCACGGTGGCGGCGGAGTCGGGCAGACGCCGGACTTCTGGGACAACGCCTACTTCGACGGCAGCTACTTTCACAACTCGAAGCCGGAAGCCGTCAAGGGTTTCTGCACGGACGTCTTTTTCGACTACGCGAAGACGTTCATTAAATCTCAGAAGAAAGCCGGCAAGCCGTTCTTTGCTTACGTCGCGACGAATGCTCCGCACGGGCCGATGCACTCGCCCGAGGAATTCAGCAAGCCGTACGCCGACCAGAACGTCAACCTCGCCAACTTTTACGGCATGATCGCGAACATCGATCAGAACGTCGGCGCGATGAGAAAGTTTCTCGATGAAGAAGGCCTTACCGAAAACACCATCTTCATTTTCACAACCGACAACGGAACCTCAAGCGGCAGCGGCGTGTTCAACGCGGGGATGCGAGGTGCAAAAGGCAGCGAGTACGACGGCGGACACCGCGTTCCGTTTTTCATCCACTGGCCGAAGGGAGACCTCACGGGCGGTCGCGATGTCGAGCAGATCACCTCGTACGTGGATGTCGTCCCGACGCTGGCCGAACTGTGTGACGTGCCGACTCCGAAAAGTGTGAAGTTCGACGGCCTGAGCCTCGTCAATCCACTGCGCGGCATCGAGGAAGAAACCGGGCCGGACCGCATCCTGGTGACGGATTCGCAGCGGGTGAAGGATCCGATCAAGTGGCGGAAGAGTGCCGTCATGACAACGCAGTGGCGGCTCAACAATGGCAAAGAACTTTATGACATCAAAGCCGACCCCGGTCAGAAGAAGAACGTCGCGGCAGATCATCCCGCCGTCGCAAAGAGACTCACGAAGTTCTACGACGACTGGTGGACGGAACTCGAACCGACGTTCAAACAGGACGCGGCGATTTACCTCGGCCACCCGGCCGAAAACCCCGCGACGCTCACGTGCCACGACTGGATCACGACAGGCTCAACGCCGTGGAACCAGGCCTCGGTTCGAGCCGGAATGACGGGCAAAGCCAACACCGGTTTCTGGAACGTCAACGTCGTCGAGGACGGCACGTACGAAATCGAAATCCGCCGCTGGCCGAAGGAGTCGAAGAAGACACTTGATGCAGCTCTGCCTCCCGGCGCCGACGTTCCCGGAGTGTCCCCCTACCGGGCACGCCCCGGCAAACCGCTGACAATCGTCAAGGCGGAGATCGAAATCGGCGATCAGAAAGCGGAGTCCGAACCGGTCAAAGCCGGAACCCATTCCGTGATTTTCGCGCTGCCGCTGAAGGCTGGCCGAACGCGCCTTTCGGCGCGGTTCGTCGCAGACGACGGGACAGTTTACGGGGCGTACTACGCGTACGTCAGAAAGAATTGAATTCGAAACCGCTCAGGAAAAACAACAAGCCCGGCCAACGCTGGCCGGGCTTTTCATTCGATCCTGTCCCGCCAATACCCTGGCCGCCGATGAAGGTGCATCACGGCCACGATCAAAATGCATCAGCATCGATTGAATAGACAACCGCGTAAGGACAGTTGGACACTCGGCAACGGTAAAACGAATTGCTGAGGGATTCATAACTTTTCGGATCAGCACGAATCCGGCGGACTGTCGCCTGCACAGCGGATGAGAAGCGAGCGCCAAGACCAGGCTCGCGTTCGTCATACCACGAAACGGTGGCGGTAAATTCGTCTCGTGCCGGCGTAAGAAATCGGACGGTCACTCGCTGACTTCCTGATCCGTTAAGGCAAACACGTCAATTGCGTCAACTGAGCCGATTTCGCCATTCCGAAAGGCTGCCAGCCTGTTTTTGCATTCATCGATCCAGGCGTCGTCGATGCTCTTTTTCTCGGAATCCGAAAGGCTGTCGATCAGTGTCTGGGCGAGAGCGGCACGGTCAGCATCAGGCAAAGCGAGCGCTGCATCGGTGACAGATTCTTTTGAGATCATGTTCAACTCCTGAATCGATAGATGCAGATTGTACGGCACTGCCTGCAGACGGAAAACAAAAGCCCGGCCAACGGGCGGCCGGGCTTTTTCCATTCGCGCGTCAGGAAAGTTATTTCTCGGGAGCTCGCAGCGTTTTCAGGAACGCGACCAGCAATTGCCGCTTCTGCGGAGTGAGCATCAGGAACTGCATCGTCGAGTCCTGGGCTTCTCCGTCGTGCAGGGCGATGGCCTGTTCCAGCGAGTCGGCTCGACCGTCGTGCAGATACGGTCCGGAATCCCGGCAACCCCACAGTGCTGGCGTCTTCCACTCAGAAGCCAGAGCCGGAATGGATTTCGGTTGACCGGGATCGTCGTTCGCATCCGCGAGTGGAAGCGGATCCGGGACGGACTGCCCGTAGGACGTTCCCACGTCGCTCAGGTGTGGGCCGAGGTCGTGCAGCAAAAGATCGCTGTAGATCCCCTCAACATCGCCAAGACTTGGTGAGTGACAGGTCGTGCAGCCGACCGCGGCAAACAGTTCTCTGCCCTGATGAATCAGATCGGCCGCGGCTTTGTTGTCCGGCGTCCGTTCAACGGGTTGAGGAAGATCGCTGAGGTAATCGGTCAGCGAGTTGAGTTCGGCAGCGTTGAGATCCAGGCCGGCCGGTTCGTATTTCTGATCGTAGGGAATCGACGCTTGAGCATGGCCGGGCACGTGCAGTCCCAGCTCGACGGCACAGGCCGCCATCGTGAAGGCTTTCAGGCTGGTCGTGTCGGCCTTCCAGCCGAAACGGCCGATCTTCCCGTCCTTTGTGCGCGAGACGCGTCCAGTGACCTGCGGGAATTCGGCATGCTTCTTCGAGGCGGCCGCTTCAATCTGCTCGTCAGTAATCGAGTCGATCAGCCCGACGCCGAACAGCGCGGTCGCGTTCCGCTGAGACGTCGTGAGAATGTGGCTGCCGTGGACCGTCGTTGACCTCGCGGTCGTACTCGCACTCTGAAACTGCTGCAGCCGTGATGCGAATCGAGTCAACAGGTTTTCGTTCGTCGAAATGGGCGTCACAAATTCAAGCTGCTGAAAGCCGACACTCGACGAGACCGCTGGCCGCTGGACGAACTGCGCCTGGCGAATGGGCTGCGAACTGGGAAACGCCTGCAGAACTCCAGCGAGCTGGCTTTGTAAACTGTTCTTCCACTGGCCGTGCTGCTCACTCAAGCCAAAACGGTGAATGACCAGTGAAGTCGTTTCCGGCGTCGTCTCGTCAGCGGGCGACAACCCGACGGCCAAACGAAGATTGGAAAGCTCCTGTCGCAAAGCCGTTCGCTGCTCGTCAGTGAGTTTCACCGACGGGAAATTCGGCGAGATCGTCAGGATGGCGACGTTGTTGGAAGCGGCTCCGCCTCCGCCTGCTCCGCCCTGGTTGTGGCAGGCGACACACGAAGATTCGTTGAAGACCGGGCCGAGCCCGTCGCCACCGTGGCTGCGAGGGTCGTTGGCCAGCCACTCGCGATGAAACAGTTCCTTGCCCACAGCCACAGAATCAGCGGCCGGTCTGGCAGTCGTCTCGGGCGAGTTCTCCGCAACCGCGGCGAGTGTTCCGAACGTTGCAGCGAAACCCGCTGCGCAAGCGAAAAAGCGATTCATGACAATCCTCCTCATGACACGAAACAGGGGCAGTGTTTGGCAAGATTGGTACTCGCCCGGATTCGCTTCAAGCCGAATACGGCACATTCGGGCTGAATTTATCAGGCCAGCATTCCTGCGAAGTTTTGGCTCTGAGTTTCCGGCAGGCCCACTCGGGTCCGCCAAGGATCGTGGCCGCGGCCACGAGGATCGGGAGAAACATCATGATGCCGATGAAGATCCCCAGCCAGATATTCGCCGGTCCGTTTTTCTGCTGAATCATCAGCCACGCCAGAGAACCGTATCCCGCAAAGAGCTCGACAATCGCGATCAGACACGCAGTGCTCTTGATGACGCCCCCGATTCTGTTCGGGCCCGGACTGCGCGGCGGCCACTGGCGTTGTCGTCTTGCGTTCCGGATTTCCGGGTCGAGCCAGACCTTCAGCCGATTTCGCATCGCCAGAACAACGGCGATGCTGGTCGTCACTCCCGAGAGAATAAATGAGAGGCCGATAATCGACGCCGCCACTCCCGTCACAATTTCGTCTTTCCGCCCGTGCCGAATGTCCAGGAGCAGTGAGATGATCGTCGCAACGACGATCAACACGAACGTACCCGCGGTGATTCTCCAGAACCCGGCCGCCAGATAAAACGCGGCGACCGCGCGGCCGCGTTCCGGTTCCGGATCGCGTCGCCACAGCCACAGCGACGACCGAAAATGATTCCACCCGAGCCCCATCGAAGCCACCATCACGCTGAGGGCCGGGTCGACGGACAGCTCAAACAGCAGCCATGCGATCCCAAACACGAACAGCCACACCCAGTGACGCGTGATCGACTCTTCCGGGTTAAAGTCGGCATCGGCCTCAAGCCACGATTCACGATCTTCGAATTCGTCTGCCCGGGCGGTGGCAAAACGGTTTTCTTCCGGAAGATCAAAAACGTCGTCGCGGCTCACGTGCTGGCTCCTGAGATGACTCCTCAGAAATAACTTATCGAGCTGCTGCGGTCCACGAAGAAACGAGAACCGCGAGCAAGGCGGCTGGCATTCTGCCGGAACGGTCGCGCCGGCGCTGCTGAGTCACGGGTCGTCGTCCCGGAAAAATCCCGGGTTGTGCAGTGATGCTGTCGACGGCAGCTCAAGCGGGTGCCTCAGATCGAGACTCCCAGCGGTTCTTCGTGCTCGCCTCAAACAAAGGGCGAAACGAATCCTGATACGCATAAATCAGAAACAGATGCAGGCCCGCGAGTGGGAAGGCGATCATGCCCGTTGCGCTGTCGAGGCGGGCGTGGAAGAGGACCATCATCAGCGTCACTGGCAGGTGGATCGCCAACGCGAGCGGCACGAAGCGGTTGCTGATCAGCAGGACTCCCGCCGCGATATGGACGAGCACGATCGACTCCATGATGAAGCCCGAGTCGGCGAACGCGACCAGCAAATCGTAGGCCTCGTTCGTGAAGCCGCTTTTGTCTCGCCTCTGGTCGACGACTCGTGGCATGAACTTCAAAAACCAGTTCGAGCCGAAAACGGCAATCGGCAGTCCCATCAGAATCCGGCAGAAGACGACGGCTTTGCTCATGAGGGTTCCTCAGGTGGTGCGAATCCGCGGGAGTGAATCTCGACAGCCCGGCTGTCCGGAGAGCATCATATCAACCGATCCTGATAAGGTGTGTGCTGAAGAACGTCACCCAGGTTTCACGTGAGGACGCAAGTCGTTTGGCATTGAGAGCTGCCTGGCGTAACCCCTCGCTCACGGTTCCCGTTAATGAACCGAATTTCAATGAACCGAATTCCGCAGACGTCTTTGAGAATGACTCAAAGGGACATCCATGCTGAGTATTTTTGACGGAAACCGTCCGATCAGCCGACGGCAGTTGATGACGATCGGTGGCCTGGGCCTCGGTGGGCTGACTCTGCCCGCACTGCTCGGTGCGAAGGCCGAGGCGGCTTCGACCAGCCACGTGCTCACCGGGAAGTCCGTTATCTTCCTCTTCCAGCAAGGCGGACCGAGTCAGTTTGAGACGACAGATCCAAAGCTCGACGCGCCCAGCGGAATCCGCACGACCACCGGTGGCATTCAAACTTCCGTACCGGGCGTCTCCTTCGGCGGCACGATGGAGCAGATGGCGAAGATCGCCGACAAGCTGACCATCGTGCGGTCATTCCAGACGACCAACGCCGGGCACAACATCGAGCCGATCGTCGGCAGGTATTCTCACGACGCCAACATTGGCACGCACTACGCGCGGATCGCCGGAGCCACTCGCGCGGACACCGGCCTGCCGACCAACATGATCCTCTTCCCGCAGTCCGTCGACGATGAGGTCACGCCAGGTCGGGCGCGAGGCAGGCTCGACGCGACGGGTGGGTACGGAAGCACGTTTGCCCCGTTCACTCCGGGCGGAGGCGGGCAGCTTCAGAAAAATATGACGCTCACCCTGCCCCGCGAGCGGTTCTTTGAGGACCGTCGCGCGGTGCTCAGCCAGCTCGATCGGCTGGGGCGAGGATTGGAGACCAGTCAGTTCGAGGCGCTCGACGAAGTTCAGCGTCAAGCATTTTCGATTCTGCAAAGCGGAGGCGTCGCAAATGCGCTCGATCTTTCGCAGGAAGATCCAAAGACGATCGCTCGATACGACACCAGCCGGTTCGCCCGCTCTCACAACTGGGACAAGGCCAACCGCGGCAAGCGAGGTTACTACACAGGCAACGCGAAGACGCTCGGCAAACTGCTGTTGCTGGCCCGCCGGCTGTGCGAGGCCGGGGCCGGGTTCATCACGATCCACGCCGGCTACGAAGGCGTGTGGGACATGCATGCCGACGGGAACAACCTCAACATGGTCGACGGCATGGAAGCGGTCGGGCGGACCTACGACCACGCCGTCGCAACGTTCGTCCAGGACCTGGAAGTGCGAGGCCTGACCGATCAGATTCTGCTGGTCTGCTGCGGAGAAATGGGCCGCACGCCTCGCCTTAACCAGCGCGGCGGCCGCGATCACTGGGCGAGACTCTCGCCGCTCGTCCTCCACGGTGGAGGCATTCAGCCGGGAGTCGTCGGCCAGTCGAAACGCGACGGCAGCGAACCGGCGACGGATCCCCTGAATCCCTCGCACTTGATTTCGACGATCCTGCACACCGTCTTCGATGTCGGCGAACTGCGTCTGCTGAGAGCACTGCCTTCGGACGTCGCCGAGCTCGCCCAGGCCGATCCGATCCCCGGGATCCACTGATAGCTTAGACCGGACTTGAAACGGGCATTTGAGCGATTGGCACTTGGAATTACGTGTGTGGCACACTTGAATGGGTACGTTTGAGTGACAGTTGTAGCCAGAAACAATTTTCTGAATTGTTCGTTTTCAGGGCCAGGCGCGGGAGCTGGTTTTCGTTACAAGTTCGGCATGAGCGAATACAAGCCGCGGAAAGTTCATGTTGAGACGGTCACGAAAACCTGCAAAGGCAAGGTCTACAGGTCCGTACTGCTGCGGAGATCCTGCCGCGAGGACGGGAAGGTCAAGCATGAGACGGTCGGCAATCTCAGCGGGATCGAAGCTGAGTTGCATCAAAGGTCTGCAGGCGGAGACGGCTCAGAATACGCTGGCGGAGGAACTGCGTCTGGGCGACGTCGATGTGCATGAGCTCTACGCCGCCATGGACTGGCTGCTCGCGCGGCAGGCGCGCATCGAAGGCTTTCTCGTTTGCCGCCACATGGCTTGATCAGTTCAATGCCATCGCCGCAACGAGAGGGTTGCATCGACTGAACAAACCGCCCACCGGCGGCTGGCGAAGAAACATCTCGCCGAGGGCACGCTGGTGTTGTTCGACACGCTGGTGTTGTTCGATCTGTCGTCCAGCTTCTGCTACGGCCGTAAGTCGGACCTGGTGAAGCACGGTTACAGCCGCGACCACCGATCCGATCGTCCGCAGATCGTGTACGGCCTGCTCTGTGATCGTGAGGGCCGTCCTGTCGCGGTCGAAGTGCTGCCCGGCAATACATCCGATCCGAAAGCGTTCACGCGACTGGTGGATCGCGAGTCTGCGCAGGCCTCCCGCAAATCGGTTGTCGCTCCCGCTGTTCGATCGCAGTCGGCCCGGCGGAAGGACGAGACCGGTCGTACTGCATCCGGTCTTCGGGTGCAGAGCTTCCAGGATCTGTTGAAGGACCTTGCAACTCTGTCCCGCCATCGCGTTCAACTGACCTCCAGCGGCGCGGAGTTCCCCCGGTTGACGGAGTCAACGGCTCTCCAGCGCCACGTCCTGGAACTGCTTGACGTCGCGGTCTGAGGGCCGGTCGGTTGTCGGTAGCCAGAACGCGAGCATTTCACACACACCTGGCACTCAATGAAACCGCGCAAAAACACGGACCAATCGCAAGACCGCGTCGGCAAAACCAATTCAAGTCCGGGCTAAAAAAGCGCAACTTCAAAACTCACGCTTCGGGTTACGACCCCGGTGGACGATTTCGCGCTCAACCGCCGCCGACGAGCGTAACGATTTCCAGATGATCTCCGTCTTCGAGTACACAGTCCGCATGAGTCGCTCGCGGAACCAGCTCAAGATTTCTCTCGACGGCGACATATTTCGGCTGCATGCCGAGCTCTTTCAGCAGGTCCGCCACAGTGCTGTCTCCAGCGACGTCCCGGCTCTCTCCATTGATGGAAATCTGCACTCGTTCAGCCTGTGAAAACGGTTGAGTTCGTCGTGACGGCCACGGTCGGGCGAGTTTACGGACGCTCGGCAAAAACCGTCAAGGAGCCATAGTCGAACGGCTCGCCGTGACGATTCAGGTAAGAGTTCTTTGATTCGTTGCCGGGGCAAATTATAATCCTTGGTTCCGCTGTGGCTTCCGATTTCCTTCCCCGACCGCCACGGCACACCCTTCCTCGCTGCACCTCCCGCTCGTCGGAGCTCTCCATGCTGGACCTTTTCACCGGAATCGACCGTAACTGCGAAGGCGTTTCCCGCCGCAGCTTCCTTCAAATCGGCGCTCTCACGGGGCTCGGCCTGTCCCTGCCGACGCTGCTTGCCGCCAGGGCAAAGGCCGCTCCTTCCGGTTCATCCGACGTCAACTGCATCCTTGTCTGGACGCGAGGCGGAACAAGTCATCACGACACGTTCGATCCAAAACCGGAAGCACCCGTCAGCATTCGCGGCGAGTACAGCATGATCGACACGGCGGTCCCCGGAGTTCAGTTCACAGAGATCGTGCCGTCGATGGCCACAGAGTTGAACCGGTTCGGCCTGCTGCGAGGCTGGAACCCGCAGAACGGAAGCCACGGCACGGCCGACCAGTACGTCATGTCAGGCCGCAAGTTCAACGCCGCGATGAAGTACCCGACGTATGGCTCAGTGGTCAGTCATCAGAAGGGCTTCAAGTCCGCTCTGCCTCCGTTCGTACAGCTTGGTTCGAATATCGACCGTCGATTCGGGGGAGGCACTTCAGGAATCCTCGGCCTGGAACACAGCCCGTTCGAAATGAACGAGGATCCCAACACTGAGAAATTCACGGTCAAGGACATTACTCCGCCGGCCGGCATCAGCGGTGAGCGAGTGGACCGTCGCGCACAGATTCTTGCGAAGCTCGACGGTCTGCAGCGTAAAGCAGACCTGCAGCCAGACAAGTTTTCCGCTCTCGACGAAAACGTTCAGGCCGCGTTCAACATGATCACAGCTCCGGCCACAAAGAAAGCGTTCTCGATCGACGAAGAGGATCCGAAACTCCGCGACCGTTACGGTCGACACCGCTTTGGTCAGAGCTGTCTGCTGGCGCGGCGACTGATTCAATCGGGAGTCCGGTTCGTGACGGTGACGGATGGCGGCTGGGACACGCACGCCAACAATTTCAAATCGCTCAAAGACAGTCGCCTTCCGCCCGTCGATCAGGCTCTGCCGCAATTGTTCGCGGATCTGGAAGAGCAGGGCATGCTGGACAACACTCTCGTCTGCTGGCTGACCGACTTTGGTCGGACGCCGAAGATCAACTCGGCGAGCGGTCGTGACCACTGGGCTTCGGCCGGCTTCGCGATCATGGCCGGAGCCGGAGTTCCCGGCGGCAGCGTCCTTGGCGCGACTGACGGCGAGGGCGGTCAGGTCGCGAAGAACGAGTACCACAGCGCCGACATCGGCGCGACGGTTTACGCAAAGCTCGGCCTGCCTCTGGATCTGGTCGTCGACGCGCCCGACGGTCGCCCGGTCCGCCTGCTCGAAGGCAATCCGATCCGCGAGTGGATGTAGCAAGCCGACTCGGCCCTCGCCCCGTAGGACGGACGCCCACGTCCGTCCAGGCCGACAGTCGTTGCTGACGGACGGACGAAGGCGTCCCTCCTACGGGTTGCCCGCCCACTCACAGTTTGCAAAAACGCTGACGGCTGTTAAACCGCTTCCGTTCGACCTCTGTGGCGAGGCCACTGCTCTGGGCGACGACGTCCTCTGCGTTTTGCGGAACGGTTCTTCATGCAGCCTTTGAAAATTGCAGTCGCGACTCGGCACTTCGCTCAGCCTCTCAAAGAGGCACTGGAAACCGCGTCTCAGATCGGCGCGAAAGGCGTCCGGCTCGACATTCGAAACGAGCTGCGGCCAGCGGAACTGTCTGCGACCGGCCGCCGGCACTTTCGCGCCCAACTCGGCGAGCGGCAGTTGACGCTCTCCGGCTTCGAGTACCCGACGCGGCGGGCTTTCTACGACAGCGACTCGCTCGACGCCCGCGTCGCAGGGATCAAGGCTTCGCTCGATTTCGCATTTCAAATGGGCGTCACCGTCGTTTCCGGCCGGGTCGGTCGCATCCCGGACGATCCGCAATCGCCCGATTTCATCCTGCTGTGCGACGTGCTCAACGATGTCGCGCGGCATTCGAATCGCGCCGGAGCAACATTCTCAATTACGCCGAGCGTCGATTCTGTTGCTTCGGTGAGGAGTCTGTTTGAGCGAGTCACGGAAGGCCCTCTCGGCCTGAATCTCGATCCAGGCGGGCTCGCGATGAACGGCGTTTCGCCGCTTGAGGTCTACCAGGCATTTTACGATCGAGTCCTCGCCGTCCAGGTGCGGGACGGTTTGCAGGATCTCGACGGGTCCGGCATTGAAGTCCCCGTTGGCCGCGGCGAGGTTGCCTGGGACGATCTGATCGAGCTGCTGAACGAGGGACGATTTTCCGGCTGGCTGACGGTCACGCGGACGGCCGGCGATGACAAAGTCTCCGACGTGGCGAGAGCGATCCGCTTCCTCAACAATGTCGCGTCGGGGACGTAGTGCTTTGTCAAAGCGGAATTTACGGGTCGCCGTTTTCGTGGCGTAAGCTTCCAGCTTGCGATGTCCGCACACAGAACGTCGGCAAGCAGGATGCTGACCCGAATGGCACTGCCGGGGATTTTTGCAGAGATCAGCGCAGCAGCGAACCTCGCAGGCATGGCTGCGTTTGTTTTTTGTGATGCGTGC
>JAQBVJ010000031.1 GCA_027623235.1 Planctomycetota bacterium | reverse complement strand
CCCCTCACCCGCCCTTCGGGCACCCTCTCCCCCTGAGGGGGAGAGGGGACGGAATCAGCGCGCATCGCTGTTGTCTTTGCGAGAATTCTCGCAACCTCATCGTCCCGCAGTGGGGCGGCTTCGATTTCGGCCAGCTCACGCTCGATGGCCGCATCTGAATTTTCTTCGGACCAGCGCAGCGCATCGGCAATGCGGTTGCGGAAGATGTCGTCTCGTTCTCGAGGGTCACTCATTTTCTGACTCCCGTTTCAGCCCGCGACGATCCAGTTCTTTGCGGAGCTTCTCGATGGCCCGGCGGCGGTAAACGCGAATCGTCGCCGGCGGAATTCCTAATTCGTCTGACAGTTCCTGGCTGGGCACTTTGCCCTCCTTTGAAGCGGCGTCCGCAAGGACGATTCGCCGCTGGGCGTCTGACAAAGTGGCGAGCACCTCGCGGAGCAGTTGTCGGACTTCTTCGTGTTCAGGGTTCTCGACGTCTGCCGAATCGTTCTCACCACTTTGTTCTTTCTGCGAGAACGCTTCGGCAGCTTCCATCGTCCGGACGGAAGCCAGCGAAGCAGCCTCGTAAGACACTTCCAGGCGGCGGGCCTTGTACCAGCCGTACCGCAGCACATCTCGAGCGGCGTTTGTCGCGATCCGATAGAACCACGCTTTGAGCGAAGCTCGTGTCGGATCAAACCGCTCGCGATGCTGCCAGACCCGGAAGAGGGCAATGGAGAGAACGTCTTCGAAATCGCCCTCGCCCAGCACCCCGCAGTATTTTCGAGCCAGCAGCCCTCGCACCGGTGGCCCGAACTCCCTCAGAATCTGCTCCAGCGCTGTTTCATCGCCGTTGGCAAGTCGTTCAGGCAGCCGGTCGATGTCTTCGGCAGAACCGATTTCCGCGGAATTCACGGCGCACGGCGAGCGTGCTCCGTTTTGCGGAGATTTCTGATGGTCCGTCCGAGTCAGTTCGGGAGTCGAATTCGACGTCCCGTCGAGGCCTGCCATGAATCACTCGCCGTCGGTGTCAGGTGGTCTGCCTCAGTATACGAAGAGGCGTGACACCCCGTCTTTTGCCGGTGGGATGCAGAGTTCAAAGAAACCCGCCACATTGGCCATTCGTTGAATCCAGGCTGTGGCACGGCGTCCCTGGCGGGAGATCGGATTCACGGTCGCAGCCGTCAACAGTTGAACTCAGGAGCGACGAGGAATCCATCGATGCAACGTTCCAATATTTTTCGCCTGATGATCTGCCTTGCGATTACGGGTTTGATCTCGCCCTCATTGACGCTGCGTGCAGCGGACAAGGACGCTGCAATGAAGAAAGACTTCGCAATCGTCATTCACGGCGGCACGCTGGGTTCGACGGTCGACGAGGCTCGGCAACTTGAGAAGGCCGTTGTGCTCAAGAAGGCTCTGCTGCTGGGCACGAAGATGCTCGATGAAGGCAAAAGCAGTCTGCTGACGGTTGAGGCGGTGATCCGCGTTCTGGAGGACTCGCCGGAATTCAACGCGGGTAAAGGAGCGGTGTTCAACTCGGCAGGCGGCCACGAGCTGGACGCGTCGATCATGGACGGCCGCACGCGCGCCGCCGGAGCCGTTGGCGGAGTCAGCACCGTGAAGAATCCGATTTCTCTCGCGCGGCTGGAGATGACCGAAACGCGACACGTTCTGCTGGTCACCGACGGAGCCGAGAAATTCGCCGACGGCTTCGACGAGACCCGCGGCATCTCGCGAGTGCCCAACGAGTATTTCGCGACGGACTACCAGCGAGCCAGCTGGAAAAAGGCTGTCGCAAGCGAAGCGGAAGCCGAGAAGGGAAAGACTTCAAACAAGATCGACGCGCGAGGCACGGTCGGCTGCGTTGCTCTTGACCGAGCCGGAAACATCGCGGCCGGCACCTCAACCGGCGGGCTGACGAACAAGAAGTACGGCCGCATCGGAGACTCGCCCATCATTTCGGCAGGCACCTACGCGGATAATCGAACGTGCGGCGTGTCGTGCACGGGGACCGGTGAGGACTTCATCCGGCATGCGGTTTCGTACGACATCTCCGCCCGAATGCGGTTACTGAATCAGCCGCTCGAACAGGCGGTCCACACGGTCCTTCACGATCCCGAGCAACTTGTCCGAGGCGGCGTCATCGCGGTCAGCCGAACCGGTGAGATCACAATGCAGTTCAACTCGCCCGGCATGAACCGAGCGGCCGGCGACTCGACCGGCTACCGCGAAGTCCAGGTTGGTCCATAGTGGTTCGTCAAAGCTGAATTTACGGGTCGCAATTTCCGTGGCGAAAGCCGTGCGGTCTGTGTGTGTCGATGCAGAATCGGGCGGCTTACGCCGCTCCGCTAAATTGTTTCGACGTTTTCAACTGACCACTAAGCCGCTCGGGAATCCGGCATTTCGAACGGGAAGCTGACGGTCGAGCGGGAATGCGCTTCGCAGACGATCTCGGTGAGAGCCTCCGCAATCTGCACCTGATGAGATTCCGGCATCTCGGCATAGATCGGCAACGCGAGCACTTCCGAGGCCGCTCGTTCCGATTCCGGCAACTGACCTTCGCGGTAGCCGAGGCTCGCAAAACACTCCTGAAGGTGCAGCGACTTCGGGTAGTAAATCGTGCAGCCGATCTTCCGGTCGCGCAGCTTCTGCAGCACCTCGTCCCGGCGTCCATGCAGGACTCGAATCGAGAATTGATTGTAAATGTGTCGGCAGCCAGCAGCTTCGACTGGAAGTTCGATCGCGTCTTCGAGCCCGCGGTCACCGAGCAGTTCCTGCCAGAGAGCCGCGTTGCTCCGTCGAGCTTCGCTCCACGTCTCCAGGTGGCCGAGCTTCACTTTCAGGACGGCTGCCTGAAGCGCGTCGATGCGGCTGTTGTATCCGACTTCCGCATGCCGGTATTCGCCGACGTCTCCGTGAACTCGAAGTCGACGCAGTCGCGCGGCGAGTTCCGGGTCGTCTGTCGTGATCGCGCCGGCGTCTCCGGCCGCTCCGAGGTTTTTCGTGGGGAAGAAACTGAAGCAGCCTGCTCGCCCGAGAACTCCCGCGCGGCGACCGCGATACTCAGCACCGATGGCCTGCGCCGCGTCCTCGATCACCGGGATTCCATAGCGGGTCGCCATTCGCCAGATCGGCTCCATGTCGGCGCACTGGCCGAACAGATGCACGGGCATGATCGCTTTTGTATTCGGTGTGATCGCTTCTTCAATCGCCTCGGGGCAGATGTTGAATGTACCGGGTTCGATGTCGACAAACACCGGCGTCGCGCCACAGTGAGTAATCGATCCGGCCGTCGCGAAGAACGTGAACGGGCTGGTGATGACCTCGTCGCCCGGGCCGATTTCCAGGCCGAGGAGTGCCAGCAGAAGAGCGTCCGACCCGGAGGCACAGCCGATCGCCTCGCGCGAATCGCAGTACTGGGCGAGGTCGTATTCGAACTCGGCAACTTCGTCGCCGAGAATGAAAGACTGATTTTCGAAAACGCGCTGGACCGCTTCGAGGGTCTCTTCGCGGATTGTCTGAAACTGAGCTTTCAGATCGATAAACGGGATCGGCTCGGGTGTGGTCTGATCTGAGGAGAGAGCCTTGGTCATCTGCGACTCCATTCGCAAAAGGGAAATTGTCAGGCCGGCCGTCATCGCCAGGTGCCGATTCGACGGAAGTCCTTTCCATCAATCGGCTTTCTGGCCACCCTGGACGTGCGGTTTTCTATCCGCGAGGCCAAAAATGTGTCAAGACGGGCTGCCGGCAGGAGGACTTTCCGGGAAACCCAGAGACACGGAGCCTCACAGAGGCCGTATTTTCCAATCTCCAGCATGAGTCGAACCCCAACCGCTCCTTTAGCCCAAGTTCCCCAGTAACCGTCGCATGTATAGCGTTTTCGTGTGCTTGAGGCCGAAAGTCGTCACTACATTTGCGATTGGTTTATTCTGGGGAGCCGGAGCTTGAGGTGATCCAGGAGGATCTGTTGGTGATCGTTCGGCGTTGAGAGGCAGCGGCGGCGGATTTCCAGGCCCTGACGGGTCGGGAGCACGACATCCATCAGGTCCAGTTCGCTCAGGGACGACAGCACGCGTCGCGGTTCGTTGCCCAGCCCGGCCTGATCGCACAGTTGGCCCAGCGTCTTCCACAGCACATACGCCAGGAAGCACACGAAGATGTGAGCCAGCACACGCTCCTCCTTCTGGTGCCGGATCGGGCGGATTGTCAGATCACTCTTGTGGATCCGGAACGCTGCTTCTGCTTCGGTCAACTGGATGCAGGCCTTCCAGAGTTCCTCGTCCGTCCAGTTTGTGACATTGGTGCGCAGCAGGTAGCAGCCCGCACTCAGCGTGGCCCAGTCGCGAGTGGCTTTGACCTGCTTCCATTCCAGGTGGGCGAACCCGGCGTCTGTTTTTGAAACGGTCACCTCGAACAGCCGCGCGGCCCGCGTGTTCTGGCCCAGCAGCCGGCCGACTTCGCGTTCCACCTTCATCGGATCACGCTGCTGTTTTTCGCAGCGGGCTTTCATCTTCGTGAGGCGCGCGGCGATGTTGTCTTCCGAGCGACGCACCATCGCTTCCTCCTTCTTCGAGCGATCACGGCTGCGGCACAGAATGAAGAGCTCGTCGTCGCTGCCTGAGTCGTCCGCAGCGTCGGACGGCGATTCGTCTCGCGGCCGCCGGCACAGCTTGACTTCCAGTCCGTCGCGAATCGTGTTCCAGTCGTCCGCCAGCACTTCGGCTTCGAACTTCTTCAGCATCGACTTCGGCGTGCCCACGATGTAACGCCGGCCGCCCTTCAGCAGGAAGTCAATGTTGTCTTCGCTCACCCGCCGTGGGCGGACTGCAGTATCGTCTTGATTTGATCGACACGTCTCGCAAATCGTCGAGTCCCACGGCGTTCACACCTCCATCGGAGGCCGCGGTCCATCACCCGGATGCGGTCGCTCTTCCCATAACGGTTCTCCATCGTTTCGACGATGTGTTCGACAGTCGTGACATCCGCGGTATTGCCCGCGAAGACCTCGTATCCCAGTGGCATGCCACACCGCGAGACCACCAGTCCGATACACACCTGTTTGCAGTCAATGCGGTTGTCGCGCGAGTAGCCACGCTGCGCCAGATCGAAGTTCGCCTGCCCCTCGAAATACGTGCTGGTGATGTCGTACATCAGCAGGTCGTATTCGAGATCGAACAGCTCGCCCATGCGGTTCTTCAGATGAACTTCGAGCCGTTCCTTGTGCGGCAGCAGTTGGTCGAGCGTCCGGTACAGCCGGTTGTCATCAACGCGATCCGCCGGCACACCGAGCAGTTCCGGCAGCGCCGTTGTCGCATACCACTGTTCGGCGATATGCAGTTCTCTCGACGGATCGCACAGTCGTGCCACGACCAGAATCAACGCACTCCGCCACCACGCGACGTGTTCGCGACCGGTGGTCATGACACCCTTGAGGAATTCATCGAGCTGGAGCCGCCGCACCAGTTCGAGAGCCAGCCACGGCCCGCCGAATTTGCGTTTGTTTTCGACACGCACGGCCGCGGCGTTGACTTCTACCCACTGCGGTTCGACGGGTGTGTGCCCATCATCAGCCGGCGGATCGAACAGCGTGAGCTGCCGTGTCGCGTGCTCATCGCCCGCGCCGGTCCTCTCCGCGTCGCTCGCCGCCCGTTCAACACCGAGCCGTCCGGCTTCATCCAGCTTCCCCAGCCAGGCCACCACGCGCTGCCGCGGCCCGGCGTCGGTGCGGTACGATTCGACGAGCGCCCACCAGGCGTGTCGCTTCCCATCCTTGTTTCGAAAACACTGCCGAATAAACATGGCGGTCGATGCGACCGCCGAATTCGAATCCGGCCAGATCAAAGGTCGTCACTACAACGCCGATCCGATTTCTGAACGCCCGATTCGCTCATCCCTTCACCGAGCCAAAAAGACTTACGTCAATTCTGCACCGAAATAAATTTCGAGAAACCCAATTTTGCCCCACTACTGGGGAACTTGGGTTAGTCAGGAAAACATGACAGATTCCGTTTAGCTCAATCAACAAATCAGGTTCGCAGTGGCAGTTCCGGCAGGATGTGGCCAGGGACGTCGCATACGTTCCGGTATTTTGTCCTGAACAGTCAATTCGGTTTCACTGGCTGTGCCGATTGTTCCGATTTTGGGGATGCCATGTGTGGTCTCTGGAGGGGGCGATGCGCGGTTCAGGGCTCGGACAGGGCTCTGTCTTGTCAAATGCGGACGGTCCGGAATTAATTCGGACAAATGTCACAGGGAGGTGGCACGTGTCCTGGTGGAATCGATCCGAGCAGAATCAGCCGAAACCGTGGAAGCTCCGGCGAGCACGGCGGCGGAAGAGCTCCCAGACGACCCAAAGCACCGAGCATCTTGAGCCGCGAGTCGTGCTGGGAAGTCTCACCCCGACCGCGACCGGCACGATCGTTGGCAGCCTGCTTCCGGTCGAGATGGTCGACTTTCTCTCGCCGGCCGAGCGGCAGGATATCGACGTCGGTGATCTGGCGCTGCTCGAAGCCGAGCATCAGCACGAACTGGTACGAGAGAAGCTCGCCTGGCTGGATCAACTGCGGTCGCGGAAAGAGGCTGGCGTTGAGGCAGAAGCTGACGATGAATCGCGGGCCGACGACGCCAGGACGGCCGACGAAGGCGAACACCAGACACAGACGACGGGCGACGGGGAAACGCCCGCGGTAAACGAGACCGAAGCGGACGCGGATGAAGTCTCGCAGGATCAGCTGACCGATCTTAAAGCCGAGACTCCGACAGAGGCTGAGGGCAACAGCGAAGATGATCTGACCGACGAGAACGAAGACGAATCCGAAACCAGCGAACTCACAGAAGACGAGACGGACGAGGATCCGGCAGAGCGTACGACGAATGACGGCTCGGCTCCAATTGCCGATCGGACGGACGGTTACTCGCCCGGCTCCGCATCGCCGCAGGGGAACTCGGTTGCAGACGGTGCGGCTCCGAATGCGGGAGTGGCTGCGGCCGGTGGCGAGGGCACGTTCGCCGCGGCGGACATCGCTTCGTTCTTTGCGTCGAACAATTCAAACACGCCGGTGTACTCGCCGCAGACCGACGACTCACTGTCGAGCTTCGACGCGAACGCGAATGTCGACCCCGTTCAGGTGCGGTACGACTTCCGGGATCTGGGTCAGCATGCCAACCAGATTACGGTGGCCGAACAGGCGTCAGCGACGGCGGCGCTTCAAGCGTGGACGACGGCCACGAACGGGCGGCTGGAATTCGTTCGCGACACGGAAGCACCCGCGTCGGAGATCATCGTCCTGGGCAAAGGCGACCTGGCCGCGTTCAACTACCAGAGCGAGCAGGGTGGAACGCTGGCGATCGGTGGTGGCACGCCGACTTTGTTCGAAGATGGGTCCATTGGCGTGACGGGCATCGCGTGGCTCGACGCGGCCGAGACCTGGGACACTCAAATCGAAAACGGTGCCAGCGAAGGCGACACGTTCGACGCATTTACCGTGTTCGCTCATGAGATCGGCCATACGCTCGGCGCCGACGACGCGGCCTCTCACCGGACCGGAGACATCATGAACGGCATTTACGATGCCGAGCGTGATGTCTCGGCAATCGAGTACGCCGTGCGGCATCACGAGTTCGCGGCTCTCAATCCGGACTTCACTCCGAGCGGCGACGGCACGTACGAAATGCACGCGATGATCACCGGCTACCCGCAACTGCCGGCGGGCGAGGTGGAAGGAATCATCGACTTCGCGACAGCAATTTCTCCGTCCCGTGACGCGATCATCGCCGTCGTCGATCGCAGCGGAAACATTCTTGGCGTTCGGACGGAAGACGGAGTCAGCGCGAACATCACCGGCAATCCGGAAGTCCTGGCGTTTGCGATCGACGGAGCCGTCGCGAAGGCTCGAACGGCGGCGTTCTTTGCGAACGGCGATCCGATCAACGGCACGTTTGCTCCGATTACTTCGCGGCTGGTCCGGTTTATCAGCCAGTCGACAGTCTCATACCGCGAGGTCGCGTCCAACCCGAACGTCCTCGTGCCAGGCAGCACGGTCGTTTCTCCGGTGCGAACCGGGACGCTGCCGGATGGAACTCCGTTTGCCTACGGCGGCGTGACGGCCGACACGAACTACTACGGGCCCGGCCTGGTCGCCCCGATCGGGCTCGGCGGCCACTTCCCGCCAGAGATTGAACACACTCCGCCGGTCGACCTGTTTCACATCGAGCAGACCAACCGGGACGGATCGGTGCATCCCGGCTCGGATGGCATCCGGGGAACCGGCGACGACATCACTCTGACGAATCGGTTCGATATCGATCCAGCCTTTGTGCCTACGGACACGGACGGCGATCCGTTGACGATCGACAACAACGTACCTGGCCAGCTTCGCATTGGAACTCCGGATTCGTGGGGCTTCGTGTCGGGCGTCTACCCGGAGGCTCAGGCGCGAGGCATTGCGACTCTGCCTGGCGGCGTGCCGCTTTACCGCGACACGAATGGCGACGGCGTCGGAGAGACTCTCATCGGTGGCATCGGCGTCTTCTTCCCGGGTGAGAACGGGACCGCAGAATTCGAACAGGGCTTCGCACCGGGCCAGACCGAGGCTGCCCGCACAAATGCGTCGCGGGTACTCGAAGCGGAATTCATCGCGGTCGTCGCGGCCGGCGGCAGCAATCAGCTCAATGCATTGGTCGCGGGAACAAAACCGGCGGGTCATCCCGTGCCGGATCTGGATATCCCGTTCGGACGTCTCGACCTGGTGGGCATTCAGCTTCAGGTCATCGGGCCAACTGCGGGTCTTCGCGGGGCGAGGCAGCTTGTCGAATTCAGCCACTCGCTGGGTGATGTCGGCAACATTGCCAACGTCAACGGCACGGCACAGGACGTGCTGCCGGGTATCGACTATCGCGACGGCCAGACCGTGCCGTTCGGCTGGCTGGTGACGCCGCACGACGGAGCGAACATTTCCGCCGCCGAAGTTCGGCAGATCATCGAGCAGGGTATCGCTCAGTCCGAGTCCGTGCGGGCGGCCATTCGACTGCCGCTCGGCAGCCGGACACGCATGATGTACGCCGTGACCGATCTCGATGGCGAAGTTCTCGGCCTGTTCCGCCAGCGCGACGCGACAATCTTCTCGATCGATGTGGCTGTCTCGAAGGCTCGCAACGTGGCCTACTACGCCGATGCGACCGTCCTCGACCCGCTTGATCAGGTGACGCGAACAATCGAAGGGACACCGGTCCCGGCCGGAACCGCATTTACGAACCGGACGATCCGCTTCCTGGCCGAGCCCAACTTTCCGTCCGGCGTCGATGCGACCATGCCTGGCGATTTCTCAATCCTGCATGACCTGTCGTCCGGTGTCGCGGCTCTCGGTCAGAACGTTCCTGCTCAGGGGAAAGTCAACAAGACATCGCTCGTTGAATTCCAGGGGCCGATTCCTCACACGGAATTCGACCTCGCCAACGGGACGGTTGCCGGCCTGACATCGTTCTTCCCCGCAACCAACATGAGGGACCCGGACAATCCCGAGCACACCAACGGAGTGATCTTCTTCCCGGGCAGCACGGCGATTTATGACCCGGTGACGGGCGATTTGATTGCCGGGTTCGGCGTCTCTGGCGACGGTGTCGATCAGGACGACGTGGTAACCTATAACGGTGCTGCTGGATTCCTGCCGCCTGACGCGGTGCTGCGTGCCGATGAAGTCTTCGTGGAAGGCGTTCGCCTGCCGTACGCAAAATTCCTGCGCAACCCGCGAGGTTGATCCTCAAGTCGTCCCTTCTCTCCTCAGTGAGCAGATGGCCAAACGACGGATGGGGAGCGTTGGAAGTTGCAGTTCGCGCGCCGAAGCAAGTTTGAGAACTCTCACCCGCTCTGCGGGTGCCTCTCTCACAGCGAGAGGGGACGGAGTCTCATCCGACCTCCCGATCACAGGACGATCGCCATGCTGCGCAACCAATGGTTTTTTTTCCGGAACGCTTTCGGCGCTGATCGGAGCCGACAATCCGAATCAGCGTTCAGAACAAACACGCCTTGCGTGCGCCCGACGTTTCTCGCCGTGCTGACAGGTCTTCTTCTTGTCGCGTCGTTTTCTCCGGCGAGTGCCCAGGAATCCGAAGACAAACGCTCGAGACTTTCAAAGCTGCTGCGTCCGAAGCTGGGGCGGCTCGATCTGGACCCGCGGTCCGGCTTCTTCGACTACAGCAAATACTTTCACAAGTCCGCTCCCGCCGGCGACTGCCAACTGCAGCGAGCCGGCAATCCGCACTGCTACGCTCCGTGGGCTCGCTGTCAGGACGACCGCCGCTACGTCGGCTACTACGTCGGTGGTGGCGCCGCGTTTGGCGGCGATCGACGCTGCCCCCACGAAGGCACCTGGGGCTGGGATTACAAAATGCCCTGGGCAAAAGTGAACCTCGGCTGGTTCCACGGACGTCGCTACCAGGGCGGCGAAGGCCAGTACAACCCGGACACGAAAAACGATCCGGGCGAGGACTTTTCGAATCCGTAGGGTGGCTCAAATCCGGCTGAGAATCAGATAGCTGCCGGCACCCAGCGCGGCTCCGATCGGCAGCGTCACGATCCACGCGCCGAGAATTTTCCGGATCATCTCCCAGCGTCCCTGCTTCGTTGCCGCGCCCAGGCCGAAAAGCGAACCGCAACTGACCTGCGTTGTCGAGACCGGCAGCGCGTACCGGCTCGCGACAATCACGATCAGGCCTGTCACAAAGTTGGCGGTGAATCCCTGGCCGTGATTCATCGTCGTAATTTTCTGGCTCATCGTCTCTGCGACTTTGCGGGCACAGACCACTCCCCCAACGGCGATCACCAGTCCGACGAGTGCCGCGCTGCCGAAATTGCCGATCGCCGGCGCAAGCAGCAGCAGCGCGGCAATTTTGGGAGTGTCGTTCAAGCCTCGCGCGAAGCTGACCATGCCGGCCGACAGGCAGTGAAGTGTGTCGAGAGTTTTCCCGGCCTCGAGACCAAACATCCGACCGGCATAACGACTCCGGCACGTGACGGTGTTGCCAAACTCGACCGATAGCTGAGCCGCCCGCTCGACAGCCACCGTGCCGCAGCACGACGAGATGATCTCGACCTCTTTCTGACCCACGCACAGACAGGTCTCCGAGGAAACTCCCAGCCGTTTGCGGCCCCAGCGGAAGGACGGATAAAGCAGCAATGTCAGCCCGACAGCCACAAACGGGCTCGTCAGTAGCGGCAGGAAGAAATCCATTCCCAGCTTGCCGAAATTGATCGCCGACTGCGCGGCCAGGCCGGATCCGATCAGCGCCCCGACCAGTCCGTGCGTCGTCGAAACCGGCATCCCCACGAACGTTGCCAGCAGCACGGTGAGGCCACCTCCCAGAGCAACGGATGCGGCGTAATCGACGCTCGACGTCAGTTCGACATCGACAAGTCCCTTGCCGGAAAAGCTTTTCAAGAGTGACTCCGCAAGAAAGACCGCCGTCAGTGAGCCCAGCAGAGTCGAGACGGTCGCCCAGGTGAGAGCCCGGCGGTAACTCATCGTGCCGCTGCCAAACAGAGTCGCGACGCCTTTGAAGTTGTCATTCGCTCCGTTGGCGAAGGCCAGGCACAGAGCCGCGACGATGAGAACGGCAGTCAGCATACACAGCGACTCCGTGACAGCTGGAAGGACAACGGGAAGTTGGATCAGAAAGGCTAATCGTAACCGCCCGAACCACAACCAACTGTGGCCGGTTTTACAATCCGCCACAGTGGTACACCTTTCAGTGGTACACCTTTCAGCGGTACACCTTTCAGCGGTAGACTTTTCCAGAGGCCATCCGGAATTGCCGACCGGTTGAAAACGCTCCAGATGTACGTTTCGAAAAATCCGAAATCGATTCCCGTTCCGTCGTGCAGCGGCTCGGAATAGCCGCCTTCGGTCATCGTCGGTCCATTGCGAAAGTCTTTGCCCCAGTTGGCTCCGGCCGCGTCGTACGCGACCCACACTCCGCCCGAGTCGTCATCGGCGAGAACCGACGCGTGCGCTTCGAAGTCCGGCGAGGTGGCAACGGCGATCGACTTTTGAGCCTGCAGTCGCTTCCCGTTCGGTCCGGCTCCGAACTGAACCGGCACGACGTGGACGTCGTAATTCCCGCTCGCGTACGAGTCGTACCCGATCCAGGCCATTCCGTTTCGAGCAACACTGATCGACGGCTCCCACTCATCGGCGGCTGTCGAAGTCGCAGCCAGCTCGTCCGACCACTCGCCGTCGGCGTAGCGGCGCGCGTAGATGTCGCCGTTTCCGTTTCGCAGCGACTGCCAGCAGACCCACAGGCTGCCGTCGTCGCCAGCGTCCGCGGCCAGGTGAATGTCGCTGCCCTCGGCCGAACAGACCCGCTGAGGTTGCCAGCCGTCGGCCGTCTTCCAGGCGGCGTAGATGTCCCAATCCTGGTTCTCACCCGGCGAGGCGAATACGGCGACAAGCTGCTCCTTGCCGGTCCCCTTCAGGAAGAACAGGTGAGGATCGGCAAACTCCTTCGCGTCAAAAACGGGCACCGGTTTCGCCCCGTCATTTTCTGAACTGCCGGCATCGACGTCACGAATGAGCAGCCAGTCCCGCTTCGCGACATCGTCATACGCCTGCCAGAGAACGTGCCGATGCCCCCGTTCGTCAATCGCGATCGCGGCGAAGTCGTCGTCGGTTTCCGTCTCGGCCACGAGGTCTCCGAACCCGAGCACCTCAACCGTCGCCCGCCCTTCCAGAAACGTCGCCGCCCGCCCCAGCCGAATCTCGCGTGGCGAGAACTCAATCGTCCCCTGCTTCGTCTCCAGTTTGACGGTCGTCTTCGGAACTGCATCCACTTTGATCAGCAGCCCGCGAGTCGGCTCGGCATAAGTCGCCCGCCGCCCATCAAGAATCGCCGTCCGAGCCGTCCAGGACCGCTCCTCTTTCCTGAGCTGATCCCGCTCCTCAAAGCTCCACGACTCAATTTCGTAAACCCGCCCGCCACTGACCGAGAGACTCCCATCCCACACGGCATCTTTCAGATCGACCCCGAAGACAACCTTAAACCACGTCGGAGCCGCCGCCCCCTCCCCCGTCGCCGCCCGAGCCTGAGGCTTCTCCTGACTGGCCCGCCCAAAAAACAGAAGCCCGGCAAGAACAACAGCAGTCGTGACAACGGCAAGCGGTTTCATGGAAGGCTCCTCGATCAAACTCGTAGGGTGCGTCGTGACGCACCACTCAAGGCGAGAACGCTAATCGGAAGGTGCGTCGCGACGCACCCTACGGCAACTGTTCTTCCTCGCGGATGTTGCCTTTCCTGGAGTTCCAACAGACGTCCACGGCTTTACGGCACCATTCGGCGCTGCGGCGGCTGGCTCGGATGGGGGTGTCTCCGACCTGGATGAAGACCGGGTTCGTGTGGGTCGAGGGCAGGATGCGGACGGTGAAGGTGACTTTTACCTTGCCGGGTCCGTCGGGCTCCCGGGTTGCGAACTCGTCTCTTCGAATCGACGATGCGGCAGCTTTCGCTCCGGCCGACATTGCGGGTTTGGACGAATCAGCAGTACATCTTGAACCGGAACAGCCCCCGAACAAAGCAAGACAGGTGACTCCCATGACGACCTCCGAATTCATCGCCATCGACACGAATCAGATGCCGTGGGAAGAGCGTTTCAACGAACGGATCGGCCGGGCACTTTTCCGCAAAGAATTGTTTACTGATCCCGAAACAGGAATGGGCATTCGCCTGGTGCGATACCCCGCAGGAGTGATCAACCCGAACCACACGCACCCGTGTGGCCACGCCATGTTCGTGCTCGAAGGCAACCTGGTCACCCACCGTGGCACATTCGGCCCGGGGTCCTTTGTCTGGTTCCCGGAAGGCGAGGCAATGGAACACGGCGGCAGCGCAGACGGAGATGTGACCGTCGTTTTTATCACGAACAAAGAGTTTCGCATCGACTATGTCGATGCTTGAGCGATCGGCGGAAACACCAGCAACGTCCACTCAGTCTGCGACGCTTTCTTTCAGGATCTTTTCGTAGGTCTTTGCGGCCCGGTCGTAGGCGGCTTTGGCTTCTTCCTGTTCTTCCTCGCGAATGTTGCCCGTCTTCGAGTTCCAGCAGACATCGACGGCTTTGCGGCACCATTCGGCGCTGCGGCGGCTGGCTCGGATGGGGGCGTCTCCGACCTGGACGAAGACCGGGTTGGTGTGGGCCGAGGGCAGGATGCGGACGGCGAGCCAGCTTGAGTGTTTGATGTCGACGTCGAAGGTCAGGGACTGCGTTTTGCCGTCGGCGATGATTTGTTTTGTTGCCACCGGGAAGCCGTTGACGATGACCTCGACGGGGACTTTGCGGGTGTTGTCGACTCGGCTGCGTTCGATGTGCCAGTACGGTTTCTGGTCGAGGCGGCTGTTTCGGATCCGCTCGGTTTCTTCCGTCTGCTGTTCGGCGATCAGCGCGGCGGCATCGAAGGTGACTTTGACCTTGCCGGGTTTGTCGAGGTTGACCTGGCTGAGGACTCCGCCGTCTCCCTTGGTGCCCAGCTCGACGTCGTTGACTTTCAGGTCGAAGAGGTGGCTGCGGCCGTCTCCGCAGTAGCTGCGACCGTCTTTGACTCCGAGGATCCAGTTGTCGAAGTTGAGGGGCTTGCCCTCGTCCAGCTTCACGTAGACTCGGCCGAGCCCGACTTTGTCGCCGTAGATGCAGGGAAAATCGGTCTCGCCGCTGATGACTGTGCGGTAGCCGCAGTTCAGCGTGTGGTACCAGATGTTGAGTTCCCAGATCGGCGGCGTGTCGACGGCCGAAATGAAATCGCAGACGCCTTCGGTCACGGTCACGATGTACTCGTTGGCTCCGATGCCGTCGAAGCGGGGCATCGCGTAGTCGGGCAGCTTCGTCGGGGCCTTGCCGATCCAGCCGGCGTTGGCTCCACCCCACCGAGTCGCGGGAAATTCACGCGAGCCGTCCGGCATGTGGTCAGGAAGCTGCAGTCCCCAGCCGCTGTGGCTGTAGCCGACGACTCCGCCCTGCTTCTTGCCCCACGCGAGCACCGGTTGCGTCCAGCTCGGCCAGTCTTCGATGACCTTCGTGCCGGGGTAGTCGTCCTCGCCCAGTCGCAGCAGACACAGATGCCCGGCGTGCGAGGACGGGAAGCCGGAGACCTCGATGTCGTACCTCATCAGGTTACTGGGCGTGGAGAGGGCTGAGGTCTTGCCGTCGAAATACTGTTTCTGGTGATACCAGCACGGGCCCCACGTGAGGACGCAGCCGACGTTGAGGTCCTCGCCCAGAATGTGCTTCATCATGTCGGCCGGGCTCACGCCTTCGGTCGGAGCGTCGTAGTGAGCACACCCGGCCGCGTGGACGTGATGGTCGCCCGAGAACCACCGCCGGCTCAGCGGATGCACCCACCGCTTCATCTGGTAATTCGTCTTCTGACTGACGACTCCGCTTTTGACGGTCAGCTTGTGAGTCTGCTCGTAGCACTCCGGCCCGCGAGACACGTGGACGGTGTACTCGCCGGGCGGCAGGTGGATGGACTCGCCATCGGCCCGGTAGACCTGGTTGTGGAAGAAGAAGTCCGGGGCGAGTCGTCTCGCCGGATTCGGATAAATCCGCCCGAGCGAATCGCGAATGACGAAGGCCGCCGTCGTCGGGTCGCCGGCCTCATCCTTAATTCCGAGCGAGACCTCAACCGCCGGCACACAGTTAAAGAGGATCGGCGCGGCGTTGCGGAAGCCGATGTCCTGCGTGCCCTGCCCGACGTTGAAGGCCAGCTTCGCCTCGCGGCGACCGACGTCGCGGCTGTAAAGCTGAATGATGCGGTACTCGAGTGAGAGCCCCGACAGCTTCGGCTTGAGCGGCTGCTTGTCGTACGACGCGATGTCGAGGAACCGGCCGGGCACCTCTTCCGGCTTCACGAGCTTGTCGTCAGTCTGCGGTTTCTGTCGCCCGCCGGATCGGCCGCGTTCGTAGATCGGCGCGGCGTTGGGACTCTCGGCGACGAGCGGCGCGGTGACTCCGGCTTCGTTCTCAACCTTGACCAGAAACGTCCGCCAGCCCTGCTGCACAAGCTCTTTCTTCGCGGCTCCCTCGTAAACCTCAACGCGGCTTTCCGGATTGACGTGGACGATCGCGACGCAGTACTGGTCGAGGATCTTCTGGATCTCCAGGACGGACTCGATCTCCTTGAGATCCATGATGGCCGCCTTAACGGCCTTTTCATCATCGGCCTTGAGAGGTGCTCCCACATAAGTCAGCGCCTCAAGCAATCGCCCGGTCGCCGCAGCAAGAGGCTGCTTCTCGACATTTCGGATCGGCTCGCGATCGTCCGCGAGTGTCGGTCGGCCAGCGAAGGCTGTCGCCAGGAGGAAAACTGCCAGAGAAACCCAATGAGCTATCCCGTTCCGACGTTCGCGCATCGCCGTCTCCTCATGCTGGCGTGATAAGGACTCCGCGCGGCCATTGTGCGTTGCCGTGGGAGGGCGTTCAACCAGCAGGAGCCGAGTGTGGTGCAGCATTCCGTGCCGACGACCAATCATTTCTGCCATGGTGGCGGGCGGAAAACTGAGGAGGCTGTGACGAGGTCGGACGTCGTTCGACCTTCGCACCGTGCTTATCCTTCGAGGTTGGTTTTTGCGGCGTAAACCTGCCGGGGCTCTCTCCGGCGGGCTCGTTTTTGTTTTTCCGTCGGGGCGGTTATAAGCAGAGACCACCAGTTCTCAGGCAATTCGCGAATGGTGTCCGGCACGGTTCCTGCTTGACGATGCGATATGCAGTTTTATGACACAGAGTCGTTAAACGACCGACGCTGAGGCCGTGCCGAACAGTATTGGCAATTCGCCGTTGAAACGCTTGATTTCAGACTTTGCCTCGTGCTCTCATTTCCGATTTCGATGTCGCTCGAACTTCCCGAACCGCTGGATGTGATTGCCGTCGGGGCTCACCCGGACGATGTTGAGATTGCCGTCGGAGGGACGCTGGCGAAGCTGGTCAAGCAGGGACATCGGGTCGGGATCGTGGACCTGACCGATGGCGAGCCGACGCCGCTGAGCTCGGGGCCGGACGAGCGGCTGGAGGAAGCTCGAAAAGCGGCGGAACTGCTCGGAGTTCACGAGCGGATCACGCTCGACCTGCCGAACCGGCGGCTGTTTGACAGCTTTGAGGCTCGGGTGGAGTTGGGCAAAGTGTTTCGCAAGTTCCGGCCACGGATCGTGATGGGGATCGCGGCGAAAACGCCGATGGCCTCGCCCGATCACTGGCAGGCAATGCAGATTACCGATGCGGGCATTTTCTACTCGCGACTGTGCAAGTGGGACGACGATTTTGACGGGTTGCCGGTCCACGTGGTTTCGAAGCAGTTGTGGTACCCGCTGGGGTTTGGCACACTGGAGGCACCCGCTGGCTCCGGACACTTTGTCGTAGATATTTCGGACACGTTGTCCGTAAAATTGGAGGCCATCCGGGCCTACCAGACTCAGTTTCCTCCCACCAAGCAGCGGGTATTTACGCTGGTGGAAAGTCAGAACCGGCTGCTCGGAACCAGCGCCGGATTTGAAGCGGGAGAGTTGCTGATCAGCGCGACCACTTTGGGAATCACCGATCTCGTCGGGACATTACTGCCCTGACGAATTCGCTGTACGAACACTTATGCTGAATTTGAAATTCGGACACCTCAGCGTTGTCGGAAATTATCGCGAGAACAACGAAGACGCGCTCGCGGTTGACGAGGCCGGCCGGTTCTTCATCGTCGCCGATGGGATGGGTGGTCAATGCGCCGGCGAGAAGGCCAGTGCGCTCGCGACAGAAATCGTTCCGAAACGACTCAACGCCCTCATTAATTTTGACGGGCAGGACGCAAAGACCGTCAGCGCCAACATCGACGAAGCGATCGGCGAAGCGAACGCCGAAATCCTCGCCCTTAGCGAGATCGATCCGAATTACCACAACATGGGCACGACGATCACGTTCATCGTGGCCGTGGCCGATCAGTTTTACGTGGGCGGAATCGGGGACAGCCGCGTTTACCAGCTTCGCGGTGGTGAGTTCAAGCAGCTCACAACGGACCATTCGCTGACGCGGGCTCTCGTCGAGGCGGGAACGATCACCGAAGAAGAAGCCGCAACGCACCGCTATCGCAACGTGCTTTACCGTTATCTCGGGTCAAAAGAGGGCGGAGCCGGAGCAGACGCCAAAGAGGTCAAACCGGAATCCGGCGATCGTTACTTCATCTGCTCGGACGGAGTGACAGACGGGATCGGGGATGCGGAAATCCAGCAACTTCTGGGTTCCGTCGACGATCCTCAACAGGCTGCCGAAGCGATCGTCCAGGCCGCACTGGATGGCGGCTCGAAAGACAACGTGACCTGCGTTGTCGTACATGTGGGCTGAGTGTTCTCTTCGCTCAACACTTCGCCCCAACCGCTTCGTCGTGCCATTTCCCGGCTTCGCGCTGATTCCACGGTTCTTCTGGAGTCTGGCCCGCCTCAACGATAGTCAGAGCCGTCGACTGAGATGTAGAATCGAGGGCCTGGGCAATTCAGGTGGACTGCACGAAGATTGACGGCAGATTCTCTCCTGCTGCGTCTACCCGCTCCTGCCCACGCGCTGAGTTCTCTCGGCCAGTTTGATCAGGAAACGTCCCGCTGCCAGGCGGCAGCCTTCGTTCTTTCACGAGACACCAGGAACAGACATGATGAATCGACCGCGTCTCTCGATTACCGGCAGCCTCGCGTTGCTGGTCGCTCTCTCCAGTTCGGCTTCGGTGTTCGGCCAGACGCCCACGCCTCCCAAGCCGGATTTCCCACCCCATGCAACCGTGCTGGCTGAATACACGAAAGTCGTATCAACAGCCGACAATTCGCAGTCTCTCTACACCCTCTACAAGCACAAGAAAGAGCAGCAGTTGCTCGCCGAACTTCCGGCCAGCTTCGTCTCGCAGCGATATTTCATCGCCATGACAGTGGCAAGCGGAGATGGCTTTGCCGGATACCAGCAGGGTGACCTCTACTTCTACTGGCGTCGCTACGGCAAACGACTGGCGATGATCTCTCCGCAGATCGACACGCGATCCACTGGCGACGAGGAATCGCAGGCCTCGGTCAAGCGGCTCTTTACCGACCAGGTGTTGCTCGACGTGCCGATCCTGACGCTCGGCCCGACTGGTGGTCCGGTCATCGATTTGAATTCGCTGCTCGTTAATCAGTCAAGCTTCTTTTTCGGCAGCATTGGCCGGATCGCCAACCCGTTTCTGGTCACCGTGAAAAAGGCGAAGGCGTTTCCGCAGAACGTCGAAATCGCTTTTGAGGCGCCGGTCGCAGCCCACTCGACGCCCGTGTCCGGAAAGCGTGTTCCTGGCGGAACGCTCAAGACGCTGCATTACTCGATCAGCCTGATCACATCGAGCCCCGGTTACAAACCGCGGGCGGCGGATGCTCGAATCGGCTACTTCACGACCAGCTACACGGACCTCGGGAAATACAAAGACACAGAAACCAGGACGCGATACATCACGCGCTGGAATCTGCAGAAGCGGGATCCCAAGCTGGCACTCAGCCCGCCGGTCACGCCGATTACTTTTTACATGAGTCACACGGTTCCGGTCCGCTACCGACGCTGGGTCCGCGAAGGAATTCTCTCCTGGAACAAAGCCTACGAGAAAATCGGTTTTCTGAACGCGATTGAGGTCGATTACCAGGACGCTCAGACCGGGCGAAACATGGACCTCGATCCGGAAGACGTCCGGTACAACTTTATTCGCTGGCTGAACAACGACATCGGCACGGCGATCGGACCCAGCCGCGTCAACCCGATGACCGGCGAGATTCTGGATGCGGACATCATCCTCACCGATGGCTGGATTCGGCACTACTTCAACCAGTTCACAGAAGTTCTGCCCGCCGTCGCGATGGAGGGCTTTAACGCCGAATCGATGGCGTGGTTCGCCACTCATCCGAACTGGGATCCGCGAGTTCGGCTGGCCGCTCCGGCAAGCCGTCGCGAGGTCGCGATGGACATTCAACGTCAAGCCGCGCAGCGACTCTCCGGTCACCCCGCCGGCAACGTCGATGGCACGTTCCTTGGCGATGACCAGTTCGACGGCCTGATCGGTCGGTCCAGCCAGTCGAACGGACTGTGCATGGCCGCTCAGGGCAAGAAGCTCGACATGGCGCTCGCAGCGATGCAGTTCGCTTTGCTGAACGCAGCGGAAGACGACGACGACGACAAGGATAAGGACAAAGAAAAAGACAAGGACAAAAAGCAAGACGGCAAGGACGAAGAGAAAAAAGATGACGCGGACAAGAAGGACGCAGACAAAAAAGACGACGATAAGAAAGACGGTGACAAGGAAGCCGAGGAGAAAAAGGACACTCCGAAGCCGTCTGTGAAGAAAGTTCCCATGCTGGACGGCATGCCGGAAGAATTCATCGGGCCGCTGCTGGCGGAACTGGTTGCCCACGAAGTCGGGCACACACTCGGTCTGCGGCACAACTTCAAGGCCTCGACGATCTACGACGTCAGCGAGGTCAACAGCGAGAAAGTGAAAGGCAAGAAGCCACTCGCCGGTTCCGTCATGGACTACCTCCCGGTCAACATCAAAGTTGACAACGGAGAAATCCAGGGTGACTACGCGATGATCGGAATCGGCCCGTACGATGAATGGGCCATCGAGTACGGCTACACGCTGGAAAGCGATCTGAAACCGGTCCTCGCCCGCGTTGGCGAACCGGAACTCGTTTTCGGAACCGACGAAGAAACTGGCGGCCCGGATCCACGGGCACGTCGTCACGACTTCGGCAAACGTCCGCTGGACTACGCCAACGGCCAGATGAAGCTCATCCAGAATCAGAGGAAACGTCTGGTTGAAAAATTCGTCAATGACGGTGAAAGCTGGGCCCGGGCTCGTTACGGCTACGAGCTGACACTCTCTATCCAGATGAGGTCGACCAGCATGATGGCCAACTGGCTCGGCGGTGCGTACACGTCGCGAGCCAGGAAGGGCGACAAAGATGCCCCGCTGCCAGTCATCGTGGTCCCAGTGAAAGACCAGCGGGACGCGCTGCAGTTCGTCATCGCGAACATGTTCTTTGACGATGCTTTCGGGCTGTCGCCCGAACTGATTAATCACCTCGGCGTCGATAAGTGGCTCGACGATGATTCGCTGTCGGCGTTCACAGAAGAAGAGACTTGGCAGGTTCACGACCGAGTCATGGGTATGCAGGCTTCGACACTGTCGATGATTCTCGACCCGGTCACGCTGCGTCGAGTTTACGACAACGAATTCCGATTGCCGGCCGATCAGGACGCTCTGACGCTGCCGGAAGTCCTCTCGACCGTGGGAGAAGCCATCTGGCAGGAACTCAATGAGAACCCCAAACGGCAGTACACATCGCGAGTGCCGATGGTCTCCAGCCTGCGGCGTAACCTGCAGCAGGAACACCTCGACCGACTGATCGATCTGAGCATCCCGGGCAAGGGTGGCAATGAGGCCTTCAAAGCGGTTGCCAACCTGGCGTCGATGGAACTCGATGGAATCCTCAAGAATGTTAATCGGATTCTCAGCGAGTCTCGAAAACGCGTCGACCCGTACACGCTCTCGCACCTTGAAAAAATCAAGGAGCAGATCACGAAAGCGAAAGACGGCCAGTTTATTTACAACGCCCAGGACGTCGGCGGCGGTGGTGGAGGCGGCTTCATCTTCTTCCGGGAAGAAAGCCGAGCACCGCAGGGTCGCGTGATCAACGAGCGATCGTTCGCCCCGGCTCCGACTTACTCACCATCACCATTCATCCCCGCTCGAGACGTTAACGTAGACGATTCAGCGGCAACCCCGGCAACCGACCAGCCGTAGTCTTTGCGTTCTCGCGATACCGTAACGCAGCCCCGAGTCAGCAGCCGACTCGGGGCTGTTTCTTTTGAGCGGAGAGCAGGCCGGATCAACCGAAACGCCGCTCCGGCAACTCAGTCTCCTATGATGATCGCCCAGGATGTGTTGCCGGAACATCGTCGCTTTGCTCCTCGGCCCGGCCTACTCTAAGCGACTCTGCCTCCGATTCGATCCACTTCACTCGGCCCACGCTCATGCTCGGATTCGTCAGACGCGCCTTCGGAAACCGGGGTGAGAAAGCGGCCGCGAAGTTTCTCAAGAAAGCCGGCATGCGGATCCTCGCACGCCAGTACGAAACACGGTGGGGAGAAATTGACCTCATCTGCCTGGACGGAGACACCATCGTTTTCGTCGAGGTGAAAACCGGTCGGGCCGGAACTCCTGGTGAGCGGGTCGACGCGAAGAAACGCCGAAACCTCACGCAGGCGGCTCTTGCCTGGCTGAAGAAAAACAACCTGCTGGAACACCGCTGCCGCTTCGACGTCGTCGCCGTCGTCTGGGAAGACGACTCCAAAGTCCCGGTCATCACACACGAGCCGAGCGCCTTCGAGGCCGTCGACTTCGGAATGCACTAAACGAGTCATCCGTCCGAACCGTCCGTTGAAAAAGTCCGATTCCTCTATCCGATCCCTTTAGCGGAGCGGCGCAAACCGCCCGGTCTTGCATGGAAAAACGCGCTCTCATCGGAGCAGGGCGATCGTCAACAAGGATGAGTTCCTGTTTCAGCACTGACACTCAAGAGGAAACATTCCGGCATGATGTCTCGGCCGTCTTACGGCGAGAGCTCGCGCGATCAACGGTTTGTTTTGATTTGCTCGTGCGCAGAAGTTGCCACCCGGCCTCCCTGCGGTTTTCGGTGAAATCCGCCTACAGTCAAAGCGCGGCTCGGCAGGAACCTCGCCATCCCGGCACGCGGCGGCAGATCGGGAAGTGATTTCGCCCCCCCCCCATTCCTGACGAGCGTCCCCATGAAAATCGAAGCCGTTGTGTGCGAGCTCTTTAATATTCCGCTGCCGCAGGTGCTGACGGATTCGACTCACGGCGAGATGCACCATTTCTCGCTGGTCACGGTGCGAGTCCGATGCGATGACGGGTCGGAGGGGCTCGGTTACACCTACACGGTTGGCAAAACCGGCGGGCCGTCAGTCCTGGCACTGCTCACTCACGATGTCGTGCCGTTGCTTTTGGCCGAAGACCCGCGACGGATCGAACGGCTCTGGGAAAAGATGTGGTGGGCTCTGCATTACGTCGGGCGGGGAGGCATCGCTTCGTTCGCGATCTCCGCCGTCGATGTCGCTCTGTGGGATCTGAAGTCGAGGCAGGCGGGCGAGCCGCTCTGGCGATTTCTCGGTGGGCATAGCAATCGAGTCCGCGCCTATGCGGGAGGGATTGATCTGCAGCTTTCGCTCGACGAACTTCAGACTCAGACGCAGGCAAATCTCGATCGTGGTTTTCGTGCGATCAAGATGAAAGTCGGGCGGGAGCGACTGGCCGATGACGTCGAACGGGTCGCTGCGATGCGGGAGTTTCTCGGCCTGGATATTCCTCTGATGGTCGATGCCAACATGCGATGGTCGGTCGAATATGCAATCCGCGCTGCACAGGAGTTTCGAAACCACGATGTCTACTGGCTCGAAGAGCCGACCATTCCGGATGATTTTGAAGGGCACCGCCGCGTGCAGACGGAAGGCGGCCTCGCCGTGGCGAGCGGGGAGAACCTCCACACGATTTACGAATTTCAGAAACTGATTGAAGCGGGAGGAGCGGCCTTCCCCGAGCCGGACGTCTCCAATGTTGGAGGAGTGACTGCATGGTTGAAAGTGGCGCGGCTGGCGGAAGCACACAACCTTCCGGTGACCTCACACGGCGTCCACGATCTTCATGTGCATCTGCTTGCCGCCGTGCCGAATGACTCGTTCCTGGAGGCTCACGGATTCGGGCTGGAGGCGTTTCTTCGCGAGCCGCTTCCGATAGAGGACGGCTTCGCGACGGCGCCGGATCGGCCAGGGCACGGCGTCGAGTTCGACTGGATCCGACTGCGAGAACACTCGGCGAAGTAGCGAGTCCATCAATGGCTACGCGGCGGATTTTCCATGGCGATGTGACTTCAGAAACCGGACGGTCAGGCAGACAGACGAGACACCGGCGACCAGCAGGCCGGCCGGGCTGGCACGCAGGCACAGCCACCAGATCAGTCCGAGCATCAGCCACGACATCGTCGGATTGACTGCCAATCGGTCTCCGGTTTCCAGTCGGAGCAAAAGCCAGACAACTGGAAAAGCCAGCAGCGCGACGAAGACGCCCGTCATAATTCCGTCAAGGCGGTCGTCAATGACCCACAGAGAAACGGGGCTGCTTTGGCGGACCGCGACGAGCGTTGTGGATCGTTCGCGATCCTGAAAAACGCTTTCCAGCCCCGAAGCCACGCCACTCTGGTGACTCAATGAGGGCGATGTTTCAAAGCGAAGCCTCACGGCGAGCAAAGACCGGGCTCGCTCTTCCTGGCCGAGGCGATCCGTCGCGGTCGCGTCGTCAGCCTCAGATTCCTCGAGGGGCGCGAGTGCCTCAAGAATTCTCGTCGTGAGGATTTCGCAACCGCGACTCTGCGGCAGACGAGCATCCCATTCTTCGAGACTGTTCAAAAGCAAGTGCGACGCCTCTTGATCGTCTCCTGTTCCGACCGACATGACTGAGGTGCCGCGTGACGGAATGATCAGAATCGGAACTGGCTCGACCGACGGGATTCGAGGTGCAGGAAGAACTGACTCCGTCCGGCGAATTTTCAACCCGCTGGACGTTCGGACCTGCTGCCAGAGAAGTTCGATCAACTGCGGACCCGCTTCATCCGGCAACGCCACATTCAATCGCCCGTTCTCTGGAGCGCTGGCTCGCTGCGGCCGGTCGTTGACGTAAACCGCGATCAGACGAACGTCGGCTGGCCAGTCGATCGCCACCGGGTTCTGCTGGTTCGGCACGAGCAGGATTCGCGTCAGACCGATTGCTGACTTCTTGCGACCAGGCATGAACGCGTGCATGACGAGCGCTTTGGAAGAGGGCAACGTCAGGGCCGGTCGAACTCTCGCAATTGTCAGCGGGCTTTGCCAGATGACCGCATCTTCAATCAGACGTCTCTCCAGGAGCGGCCTCATGAATGCCGGCTCTTGAAATTCGTTAAGGAACTGTCCAGGAGAATCCCGATTGGCTTCGGGTTGGTTCTGAATCGCTGCGGCCAACTCGGTCTTCAGGTCTGATGCGAGGACCAGAAACAACTCGACGTGTGAGGCAGCAATCGAAGGCGGTCGAAGTTGAAACTGCTGCGGCGTATCTTCGGAAGACTCGCTGACCCGATCACGGGTCAAAGTGGCAAGTATCAGAACGCTGAGGTTCCGGGGAACCGGATCTGCAAAGGTCAGTGTGAGAACCTGCAACTCGGGATCGAACTTCTGACTGAGCAGATCGGCGCATTCCGCGTGTGCAATCGAATTCGACACGAACGGCCAGTCGGGAAACTGAAGGACGAGCTGCGGTTTCTGAAGAGATTGAGCCAGCACCAGAAGCTCCACATTGATGCTCTCCGGCGTTGTACTTCGCAAGACGGTCATCGCGTGAACGCGGTCACGCGGGGCGGCCGAACTGATGACGACAAGGCCAGATCGGGGCGCCGTTTTGTTCGTTGAGGTGAATCGGTATCGGGCACTCAGCTGACTGATCGAGTCGACAGCAGTGTCTCCATTCGGCAATGCCGATTCGCGAGGCTCGTCGGGCGAAGTCGCCGCGACCAGTTCAAGACCTTTTCCTGCCACGACGTTCAAATCCGTCGGCCGAAGAATCCGGACAACGGGCTCTGCCGAAATGGCGTTCTCAACCGTCACTTCAGCGACCGGGAGTCTGCCGTCAGCGGCAACGGGAAGCCGGCCCTCCAGCACAACATTCTGCCGTCCGGTGGTTCCATTTCCCAGGTGCAGTAACAGCGTCGAGCCACGTCGGTCCCAGTGGCTGAGTCGATCCACGTCGTCTTCAAACACCGTGACCGAATCGATGGCCAGCTGCGCGGGAATACGCAACTCGTGTACGAAGGCCGCCGCCTGTGCGACTGCGATTTCCGCCGAAAACCGCATCTCAACCTGATCGCGAGCAATCTTCAGTAACTGTGTCGGCCGAGCGGTCCGACGCGGCGACTGCGGAGCGACGTCCAGCGACAGTTTCGCGAGTTGTTTCAGCCCGACGATGAGGTTCGCTGGTCGAGATCGCTCGCCTTCCAGCCACAATGACTGCCAGGTTTCACTGGCTGTCTCGCGAGCCGTATCGGTTTCTGAAAGCGGCGTCTGAACTTGCGGAATCAGAGGAAATCCAAGTGCTGGCGAAAACCCGGCGAGATGCTCCTGCGTGGCGAGCACCAATTGATTTCGAAACGGATCGACGGGAACTTCGACATCGAAGCCAGCCTTGAGTGGTCGGCTTCGCGGTTGTCGCCACGGAATTTCGATCAGAAAACGGTCACTGGGCGGCTCGATTTCCAAAAGGACGACGCGGCCATCGGTGGTCGACCGAATCTGCACACTCGAAAGCCCCGGTGCTTTAATGGACTCTTCGCGCACCAGTGAATCGCCAGGCAGTCGCCAGGCCAGAAAACGACTTGTGGACCCGGCCGGGTATTTCACAGTCAGGTGACGATCGATCCATTCTGAATGGACGACCGCCGATGAACGACATTCAATTCCCGGTTGGTCCACAACGGGCGATTCTTCGGTTGAGCTCCATTCAATCTGCAGGTCCGCCGCTGGCTCAAGGTTTCGTTCGAGACGATTCGAAAGTGCCGCCAGTGGGATTGTCGAGTCACTCACACGCAGCGAAGCAGGCACATCAATAAACGACAGCACCAGTCGACCGTCCGCGACGCGAGGTACGGGGATCGCGTTGGCGACCGTGTTTCCTTTGGAAACGACTTCTGGACGAAGCTGAAATGACAGTGTGTGAAGACTCCATTCGTCGAAACCAGATGCAGGAACTGGCAGATTGGACGCTTCTGGAGAAGACTGTTTCGGATCAGTCTCTGTTGTCGCCGGAAGAGGCGTCTCTGGTTCGGCAGTTGAACTCGGAAGGGTCAGGATCAGTCGCTGTCCGGACACGTCGGGCAACAGCTTGACGGGCCGGCCATCAAGTTCGCTTTCGCTGCGACCGGTCAGAAAACGAGCGGGGATTCCCAGGAGTACTTCGGCCGGCGTGCCTCGAATCGCGATGATCAGATCGGCCGTCAGCTGAATTCGCCCGATCGAATCGACTGTGCCGCGATAGTCCGCGCGCGTGACGAGCGAATCCGGCTGTGCCTTCCGCAAAGGTGACAACGACTCAAGTCGCGGAAGCGAAGACCGGTCCACATACACGAGCGTTGGAATCGTCGCGGTTGGATTCTTTGCGTCCTCGTACGGAATGAGGACCTGAATGGTCGGCTCGACATTCCTCGTTTCGTCCTGCGCCAGGCAAGCAGCCAGTCCGCTTCCGACAGCGACGAAGATTAATGCCGTCGGGATGTTCCGCACAGAAACGGTCGACGGCATTGATCTCTGCACTGTTCGCGTGACGGGTTCTTCGACTCGCGGCGGCCGAATCAGCCGGCGCGGGATGAGTGCCGCCAGAATCGAGCCCAGAACGCCAGCTCCAATGAGCTCTGCATACGTCGCCGGAACGAGCGCTGCGGAGGCGATGCAGCCGGTCACCCAGAGAATGCCAATGCGGCTTCGCGCTGTGACCTGAGTTGCACGCAGGATGGCTCCCACCAGTCCCGAAACGATCAGAATGAACCAGGCCAGGTGGTGGCGTCGACCGATGTGGCAGATGTGAACCGCAAACGAGTCGGGCATCGATCCTGATTCCGCCGTGACGGTTCTCCAGCCGGCGGTTTCGTCCGCAGTCGGTGGTGGTGCCGTCGCCCACGAGACCCACGAGTCGGCGGAAACAGGATTGAACGCTGTCTGTTTACTGGATCTGGTCAGCGGGCCAAAGAACCAGACCAGCCAGCCCGGGTTCGACAGATTGGCGCTGGAAGTTGCGGACCCATCGTGCCGTGCGGAGTCGACCGACACACTGAAGTCGTCGGAGAACGAAACGATGGCAATGTCGTCTGACACCGTCGTGCTCCAGCGGAAACCCGCGATCGCAACGTCGGCCCTGGGAACAGCAGCGCGATAGGTTTCTCGAAGAAAGACGTCGATGGACGGCAACGTGTAGTGCACGGTCAGACGCTGGCCGGTCGCACTCTGGGGAACTGGAATTGAACAGTCCTGCCCCGATTCGTTGACGGGCGTTCGCTCGCCGTCCCACTCGACGAACAGCAGAGTTGCCGAATCAGGCAACGTAAACTGAAACACCCCGGCCGAAATCGGATACAGAAACTGCCAGGTGAGTGCGTGCTCGTCGCGGCCAGCGCCAAGTGAGATCCGCGATTTCAGAAGCGCCGTCGCGACCGGCCGCAATCCCGGAGACCTGGGCTCACTGCTGGGCGAAGTGAGGCTCCGCGGAGTTAGTTCCGCTGTTTCTGCAGGTTTAGTCGCTGCCTCTTCAGTAGATTCGGGGTTACCTGCCGAGGTTCTCTCCGGGATCAGCAGCTTTGTCGACATGGCATCTTCCGGGCCATTCCACAATCGAGCTGACCAGAATCGAGTGTCTTCGTCGGTCGCCGAAATCAGCGTCGACCAGTCTGCCCGAGCCGCAGCGGCCGATCGTGGAAGTTGCTGAAAAAGCGAGGAGTTGAGAGTGGATCGTGCGGGGGCGCGATCAATGACCGCGATGGTCAGCTCGACTCGCATCGGCAGATCCGGCACGGCCACTGGCGTAATCTGCAAGGCGTTTGCTGTGTCTGGCAGATCGGCGTGAATTCTCAAAATGACAGGGCGTTTCAGTGGCAGGCTGTCGGCAAAGTCAACGGTCAGTCGACGATGCGAATCGGAACTGTCCTGCAACTGCCAGGTGATCTGCCGATCGTCAGCAATTGAATCCGGTTGAGCGGTCCGGCCCGGTGTCACCAGCTGGACGGAATTGACTTCCCAGTTCCGCGGTAAAAGTGTCCGAAAGTCAAAGATATCTCGCGTGCCGGCGGTCAGTTGGATGTCGGCGATCACAGTGGGTGGCGTCTGGTCGAGCTGCAGCAACGCCAGTTCACGAACATCAATGCTCGGTTCCGTCTGGCCAGGTCGGCTGAGTTGCAGGTCGAGTGTCGACTCCGACTGAAACTGCTGGAACGTCAATCGAAACTCGCCACCGCCCGCGTCATGGTCGGGTGGGGATGTTTCCAGAAGCCGCATGCCGCTGGGCATGTACGATCCCACAGTGAGCGGCGCAGCCACAGTGACGTTGACTCGGCTGCCGTCGAGCAGAATCCCTGATGACAGTCGCGGAGCCTTCAACACAAGCCGCGATTGCCGCGACGGCGTTGACGGAGAAAACGTCATCGTGAACCGGTCGATGATCGCGACAGCTTCCGACCCGGGAGCGAGTTGAATTCGCTGCAGCCCGCCTGCGACAGGCTCCTCGCGTTTCCAGAGAATCGGTACGTTGGCCGCGTCGCGCAGTGAATCAATCTGGTACTCTTCGGGAACGAGGAGCGTCGGCAACGACGCGACACTCAGGTTCGAGCCGTCGAGGTTGAACTCCGCGAACCCTTGAAGTGAATCCAGTCGAACGGCGAATCGTGTGTTCTGCTGCCAGGCAACTGGCGGCGCGGAAGTCGGAGCCGAACTGGCTGCAACGGGGCTCACGCGGACCCGGACCTGATTACGAATGCCGAGCGGAAACGTCCACGGCTGCGCCGCGTTTCCGGCCGTCAGCGGAAATCCGCTCCCCACCGTCGTGGCCACCCAGCCATCCGGCAACATCAACTGCAGCTTCGAGACGATCGCCCGCGGCAGTGCGATGTCGAACTCCAGACCGAATGGAGTTCGCCGTGAGGCTTTTTTCCATTGCAGCTTCAGCGAGCCGTGCCGGCCTCGCGAAAACAGTTTCTGCTCGCCCTCTGAGTCCGCACCGAGGATCGCCCGTTTGCCGTCATCACTCCACACGGCGGATTGAATCGACAGGTTCAGAGGGTCGAGTGGAATGAAATCGGGAATCGGTTCAAGGCGACTGGTCGAGTTGTCTGTGGACGAAGCAATCTCAAGCGTCGCTGCTCCTGCAATGAGAGTCTGCGAAACCGGGTCAAACGTCGCAGAGTAAACCGCCGAGCTGAACCACGTCTGACTGACCGGCTTCCGGACAGGATCGTCGTTCAAAAACGGAAGGACTCGCTCTGCCTCAATCGGAATCCACTTGCCGTCGGGCCACGATCCAGGCTGCCTCGCGGGGACAAAGACTCGTTCAAATCGAGGCCTCGCTTGTGAAGCGGCCGATGGGGCTCTGGCCGTCGTCGAGGCTGGTCTTTCTGGTCTCCCGTCCTGCGCGAGGGAAACATCCGAAAGAGAAGCGAACAGCAGCGCGACACCGAAGACAGCGCAGAGTAGTCCGTCGAACGGCAATCGCCGCTTACGGAAGCTCATTTGAACTGCAACTGGTTTCAGCATTCTATTTCCGAGTTTCAACCGGGCTCGCTCAGCGAGCGACCTGTTGTCGCAGATTGGGGACGTTCCTCAGGCAGCCGAATCGTCTTCTACGGCCTCTTCCACTTGAACGGGATGTTCGACGTGAAGCGGAATTTCGTCATCGGACTCAGCGAGGAAATCATCGGGGGATGTCAACGTCACCAGCGACGCCTGATGGCTTCGCCGCGTTCGGTTTTCCAGTACCGATGCCACAATGGCGAGAAGCATCCCGAAGATCGCCGGCTGAACGAGAAGCTGGACGGCTTCCGGCTGCCACAGTGCGATTGCCGCAAGAGCAAATCCGAGCGAAAGAAACGTCAGCACGTGCCGCGTTGCCGGAATCCGCAACAGAATAAATCCGATGGCCAGTGCGAAGCCGGCTCCACAAAGAACGATCGCTGGCTGACTCATCGATTGAAACTCGATCTGATGACGTCCGCCGAAATTGCTGAATCGGTAGCTGTTGCCAAAGGCTGTTCCGCCAAACCAGTCAAACGGCACAAGCTGTCGCGTGTCGGTCGCGGTGTCCGAATCGAGTTCCGCGAGCAGCCATCGCCCCGGTGACGGTTGCCCGGCAATCGGCTGACGGTCCCAGAAAACGATCTGTCGCTCCCACTGGAATCGCGGCGAGTAATCCTGCGGGTAGATTGCCAGATGCTGTCCAACTGGCAGCACGATGTTCCACTGAGTTTCCGCCAGCCAGACGTCGGGCGCGAATTGCGGAGCGGCCACGGAGAGCCGGTTGAGTCCGCCGAACCTCGTGTCGGAATCCGAATCGAATTCGACAGCCAGCACATGCTGTTCGCTCTGCGGAAAGTCGCCAGTCCGGATGGCGAATTCGCGAGAGTTCTCTGAAACGGGGCGAAACTGTTCTCCGGTCAATTCGCGGCCGTCCCACCACGCGACGATTCTTCGTGACAGGTCGACGGTGTTCGGAAACCGAATCGTCAGGAAAGAAACGTCTCCATCGATGAGGTACGCCGCCTGCGATCGCGGGTTCGGCAGAAATCGTGTCTCGATCATCGCACGACGAATCGTAAAGTTCTGCTCGGCGAGCTCCTGCGAAAACCTGAGCGACAACGGCACCTCGCGGCGCTCCGCATCAGTCGACCAGCCCGGTACTCGCGAGACGGTCAGTTCGGGTTTCCAGCCAGCACCTTCTTCCGGTACGACTCGCAGATTGTCAGGCGAGCGAATTTCGAGGTGCGTCCTGCTCACTGTCGCGTCGGAACTGGTGAGCACCGGGATCACGAGCCGTTCTTCCTGCGAAGATTCCTCGCCGAGTGGCAGTTCGTACTGCGCAATAATCTGAAACCGTCCCCACAGGTCCGGATTCAGATCGAGGCGGAATTGAACGCGACCGTCGAGCTCAACGCCCGTCAACTGCGGGGCGAGCGACCGTCGACCGTCGACTCGCGGACTCTGCAACCAGAACTGCGGCGTCCGGCCGGCCGGTACCAACAGGCGGACCTCGGTGAGCTTTCGATAGGCAACGTCATAGTGAAACGTCTGCACGACGAGACACGATTTGTCCGTGAGCGTTGCGGCGACGGTCGTCTCACTGCTTGTCTTCTGGCCAAACGACTGAATTCGAGCGGCGAACTGCAGCTGCCCGGAAGTGATATCCCACGTGGCTTGTCGCGTGTTCTTTGGCAACGCGTTGTCCGTATTGTCACTCGGAATGACGGCGACCGAAGTACCGTCCGCCGCGACCAGTTTGCTTTCGATACTGCCTCCGTTTTTCACCGTGAGCTGAAAACCGGATTGCCGCTGCGCAACTGGCACGGGCAGAGACAGCGGGAATGACTTGTCGCCGTCAATCGGAAATGCGTCGAGTGAGATAGGCCGACTGCACTGAAACCGGACCGACTTCGCTTCGCTGCGGCTGATCGATTCTTCCAGAAGCAGGATCACGTGATCCGGTTTTCCGCCGGCTTCGGGAAGGAGCACCTCGGCTCCCGATTGTGGCTCGGTGATGTCGAGCTCACTCCAGTTCTCTTTCTGATAGTTCGGCCAGAAGAGTTCAACACGATCGAGTTTCCCGCGAAAGACCTGCATGTCAAACACCGCAGTGAGAACGGCCTCAGGCTTGTCGTTTTCGCCGAGAGTCAGTGTGTAGCGAGGTCGGACGACAAAGCTGGGCACAATTTTCGTCCGCTTCAGCGAGATCTGAAACGCGGCATTTTCAAACTGCCAGGCAGACCGAAATGACTGGCTGGTATTGCGAAGTCGAGCTCCGGCAAGCCGGCGGAAAGAACTGATTCCGAGCCGCCGGACGGAGCGGGACTGAGAAACGTCAACACTGAATCCTTCAGCCACCGTCAGCGCGATCAGGCCATCCTGCCGCGTCGCGCCTTCGACAGACAAGCCGCTGACCAGGACCGGCTGCTCACTACCCACGTTCACGCCACTCGCCAGCGTCGTGAGAATCCAGTGAAGATCAACGCGTCTGGTCAAGGTACCCGTGTCAATTCGCACTCGATGACTGGCAGCCATCTCCCATGTCAGGTCCGGAAAGTTTTCGTCGGCGAGCGACGAAACCGCAAACCCGGCGGGAATCTGAACGAAGACTTCCTGGAAGCTGCTTTGCGAAGCGACGGTCTGCGTGACTTCGAGCCGCACGTCATCAGCTTCCGCGTGCGTTTCAATCAGCGTCTGCGACTGCAACTCGACTTTCGTCACATTCTGTGTCGGCGCTTCCTGCCAGGTCAGATCGATTGCCGTGCCAAGATTGTGGGCCTGCAGCAGAGACTTCGTCGGATCGATGACGGTGGTCTCGTGCCGTGTCTTTTCTGAGGCGTGCCTCGCCTGAACTCTGCCACGAGGAATTGTCAGATCGAGACTGTTGATCAGGCTCGGCGGGAGCGACAGCAGGATGCGGTATCCGGTCGCGGATTTTCGGATTGGCACGCTGACCTCAAGGGTCAATTCGTGATTGCCGAGTCCTCGGAACCAGCAGACGAGCTCCTCAGACCGCGTTGGAGGCTCGAACGAAACCGTTCCCTGGCCTGCGTATGTCTGCCCAAGGAGCGTTCCTTCGGCCAAACGAAGTGGAACTCGGGCCGAGCTGTCCTTCTGAAGCACCACGTCGATCACGACTTTCAGCGTGGCCTGCTTGAGGTTGTCGTCAACGGCTCCCGTGATAGACAGTGTGGCGACGTAGAACGATGGCGGTTGCTCGACCGGCTTCTGACTGGCAAGGATCAATTCTCGAAGCTCTGCAAGTGTCAGCCCCAGTTGAACCTGCACCGACTTTCCATCCTCGCCCCGGATCCAGATCGAGTCGCCGATCCTGGGAGCCGGGACCGCCGTGCCAGTTGAAACGGGCCGTGGAGGTACGGTTCCGGGAGTGCCTTCGCCCTTGTCCTGGCTCTGTCCAATCGAGGCCAGTCCGAGGACGAAACAGACCGTCAACGCGCGCACGAAAAGCCAGCTCAGAGAGCGGAACTCCAGAGGCGAAGCAGCGGAATCAGGACAGGCGGCCGAATGTCTCATGAACAGATCTGACGCGACAGAACGAGGCTTCAGCCTTCCGTCTGTCTGTCTGGCAGGAAATGCCGTCCAGGTCAGACTGCCCGGAGACATTTCGCAATGGTGAATGGCACTTCATCTTACGAGCCGATCTTACCCGTCGAAAGCGGCAAACCCGTTCCGGCAACCGGATGACGATTTGACAGGACCGCGAATCCGGGCAGACCGCGTGATCGCAACGGCATTACGCAAGCCGCCTCCCGGCGGTTGGCGCCGTACCGTTGCGCACCGAAATCGAGGGCCGCTAATTCAGTTCCTGCGTCAGGATCATGAAAAGCAGGTTTGTCCCGTTAAACAACATGTGGATCAGCACGACGGTCAGATAACTTCGCCGCTGCTGATAAACATACCCCAGAATCAGGGCGAGCGGGAAAAGTGGAATTGCATCCGGCAACTGGTGCATTGCGGAAAAGATGACCGCAACAACAAGCATTGCCTCGCGCGGGTGAGCCAGCTTTTCCAGAGCCGTCTGCAGGACGACTCGATACATCAGCTCCTCAACCAGCGGCGCGAGCACCGCCGCAAGCAACACGACCAGCAGCAGCGTCTCGATCGAGCGATCCTCGCTCAACAGTCGAAGCAGCCCGTGCTGATTCTCATCCGTCCGCCACGGCACGGTCGCGAGCCAGAACAGGACGACCGGGATCACCGAGGCGAGAAATCCGAGGGCTCCATCCGAGGCCTGTCCGCCAGGATCCTGAAGATGAAATCCGTACTCGCGGGCTGGCACCGTCTTCTGCAGCAGCAGCGGCAAACCACATCCGGCAAGAAGAACGAGCTGGATCTGAACCATCTCCAGAATGTCATGCCGGGCCGGCGGATCTCCCGCGCGCACCGGAGCTGAAAAAACCGTCAACAGATTCAGTCCGACCCACGTCAGCGTGAGGGCCAGCGGCAGCCAGTGCATGTCCGGTGGACGCCCGCCTGCCGGCTCGAGGATCGGCAAACGATGTCGCAACCGGATCCCGGCCATTGCCCACACGAAAACACTGCCAACGCCAAGCACTCCCGCAAACCATTTCAGAAATAACGGGAGTTCGGGCATCGAGCGGATCCGCGGGCAGAGTGGCAGCTTGCAGTGAGGCAGCAGGCAGAAAACCAACTGAAGAACAACAGTTTCAGAACGTCAGGCCGGCCGCCAGTCATCGTAGACAGGAGTTGCCATTGTTTCGAGAGAGCCTTCGTCGAGCACAATGCCCAGGCCCGGCCGTTCTTCGATCTCAATAAAACCGTCGACGATGGGCGGCTGTCCTCCGACCCAGTCCATCCAGTGTCGCCCGGACTCGGCCAGTGGTTCCGGGTCGAGCGCGGCCATCGCGTGCAGCGACCAGATCTCCGACCCGCGATGCGGACAGACACGCACGCCGTGTTCGGCCGCCATCTCGTAAACTCGAATCAGTTCCGTCAAGCCGCCGCACCAGCACACGTCCGGCTGCAGCACCGAATGCAGTTTCTTTTCGACAAGATGTCGGAAGCCAGCGACTGTGTATTCGTGCTCGCCCCCCGCGATCGGATACGGCGATTCCTTAACGAGGGCCGCGTATCCCGCTTCGTCGTCGATCGGGATCGGTTCCTCAAGCCACTCCAGCTCGAAGCCGGCCGTGCTGAGCCGGCTGATCACGGCTCGCGTCTGGTCCATGTCCCACTTCATCCATGAATCAGCCATGAGGACGCGGCCCGGCCCGACGATCTCACGCGACGCCTGAAGCTGCTCGACAATGACCGGTGCAAAGTCATCGACCGAAACGGAAAGATCGGCAAGGCACTCCATGTGCAGCTTGAAACCGCGATACCCTGAGTCGACGACCTCCCGCAGCGCGGCGTTGTCCCACACCGTGATGTAGGTCGGCATGCGGCGGTGTTTCGCACCGCCCAGGAGTTCGTAAACCGGAACGCCTTCCGCCTTACCTTTAAGATCCCACAGCGCCAGGTCGATTCCGGAAATCGCCATCACGACGAGTCCCTTCTGACCGAATGCCAGCGTGTCGTCGTACATCGCACGCCAGAGTGTCGCGATGTCGGTCGGGTCTTTCCCAATGAGCAGATCCCGCAGCACGGTCCGCACGACATGGATTCCAGCGAACCCACCACCGCCGACTCCGTAACCGGTCAACCCCGAGTCCGTATCGACCGCGACGAGAATCTGACCGATCGTCGTCCGCCAGTCGTCCGGAGACTTCGGCGTGACCGGCTGGCAGGCTCGAACGTCCGTAATTTTCATTTCGCCGTTGCCTTCCTGAACTGAAGGTAACCCGACGCGTCAGCGAGGGGGGAAAGTCGAACGACGGCTGAGGGAAGTGAAGAGTGCAAAATGAAAAGTGATAAATGCAAAGTGCAAAACGTCCTGGATGCCTGTTTGACGTCACCTCAGATTTTTCACTTTTCACTTTTCACTCCTGAGGCGGCCGCGTTCACGCTTCGGTTTATGAAGTCGCCCCCGCTGCTGCTTCCACCGGCAGATCGAGCACGCGGATGATCGCGGATCCGCCCGCGTATTCTCCGCCGTTCAACGGACGCCCGTTCGCGTTCGCCGAATTCGAAACGAGATACGCGATCCGTTTTCCGTCCGGATGCAGGCTCAGGCTTCGGCCATTGGTGAGTGTCTTTCCGGTGAAGAACGGTTCCTTGTCTTCCGGCCGCCAGAAGAACAGTCGCCCCTTGCCTGGAAACGCGCTGGAACACGCCATGACGAAACCGTCCGGGTGAAATTGAGCGTCGTAGATGAATCCTTCCGTGGCGTCTCCGGCGACGATCTCGTGAGTCGGCTTGCCGGTCGCCCAGTCAAACACGATCAACTGCGGAGCTCCCTGACAGAACCCGCCGGCCGGGTCCTTCATTCCACCGCACAGCAGCCGCGTCCCGTCGGCGTCAAAGGCGAGCCGGCGAATTCCTCCGCTGTCCTGCATGTGGTTCAGCTTGTAGAACGACGGTGCATCGAGTTTTCTCACCGACTGGCCCGATTCGACGTTCCACTCGTGGATCCCGCCTTTCAGGTTGCCCGAGACAAGCGATTTTCCGTTCGGGTGAAAGCACAGACTGAAAACGCGATCCTCGATTCCGCCAATCTCGCGCTGGACCGAGCCGTCCTTGACAGACAGCAGTCGGATGACCGAATCGTTTCCGGCGACCGCGATGAGCGACTCATCCGGTGAGATGGCCAGCGTCCGAATCCATCCTCCCAGCGCGTCAGCAATCGTCCAGAGCGGTGCCGCCGCGGCCTCGACTGAGTACTTCCAAAGGCTGACTCGCCCCCACGAATCGGCTGAGACCAGTCGTTCGTCACCGATCGGGGCGAGGCACTGAACCCAGCCACCGTGACCGGTGAACGCCGGCAGAGGTTCAAACCCGTCGACCGTCACGCGCCAGCGCTGGATCGTCGCGTCGTATCCGCCAGCGACGAGGAACTTCCCGCACGGAGTGAACCGGGCTTCCCACAACTGCCGCTCGTACTCGAGCTTGCTGGACTCTTTCAGTTCATATTCTTTGAGCAGGTCTGCCTGCATGACACGCCTCTCTTTAAAAACGTGTGCTGGAATTCGCCGCGATCGAAGAAGCCAGAATACGTTTCCTTCACGCGAATCGCCATCTCCTGCCAGCGGAGAGGCGCGTTCGGGTCGCGAGTCCGGTGCCGCCAGCATCTCGTGGGAAAAGCCGAATCCATGTCGCGGAGCGGCGCAAGCCGCCCGGTTTTGCACGGAAAAACACACCCTGATCGGACGGCTTGCGCCGTGCCGCTGACTTTCTCACGGGCCACTACAGGCCGATCGCTTCTCCGGCCTTGCGGCGAATCCGGTCCCAGGCGTGTTCGCGGCGGACCAGCATGACGACCGAGTGATCTTTGAGCCGGTACGTCGTTCCGTCTTCCTCAAAACGTTTCGGGCGGCGCTTCGGGTAGAACGTGTCGAGCTCGGCTTCCCAGAATTCTTTGCTGCCGACATTCGGCAGCGTGAACGGGATCTCGTGGTCGCTGGCATTCACCAGAAGCAATACGGTCTCTCCGACGATGGGTCGGTTCTGCGCATCGACCTCGCCCTTCATCTGCCCGTCGAGCAGGATGCCCAGGCAGCGTGCGAAGCCGGCCTGCCAGTCGGACGGCTGCATCGGCTTTGCGGCCGGGGTGAGCCAGTGAACGTCACGGTCGTCGTCACGGCCGGTCATCGGGTGACGGAAGAAGGTCTGGCGACGGAAAACAGGATGGTCCTGCCAGAGACTGATGGCTCGCCGGGTGAAGCGAAGGAACTCCCGCTGGCTGTCGTCGAGGTCCCAGTCGAGCCAGCTGATCTCGTTGTCCTGGCAGTAGGCATTGTTGTTTCCGTTCTGAGTCCGGCCCATTTCGTCACCGCCCAGCAGCATCGGAACTCCCTGCGAAAACAGCAGTGAGACAAGCAGATTTCTGCGTTGCCGCTCGCGCAGTTTGTAGATCGCTGGTTTGTCGGTTTCTCCTTCGTGGCCGTAGTTGCGGCTTCGATTGTGTTCTTCGCCGCTGACCTCCTTGTTTGCCTCGTTGTGCCGCTGCTCATAGGTCACTGCGTCGCGCAGCGTAAATCCGTCGTGTGCCGTGATGAGGTTGACGCTGGCCAGGGGCGACCGCCTGTCATGCTGGTAGAAATCGCTGCTTCCACAAAAGCGAGTCGCAAACTCCTGCATCCGCCCGGCGTCCCCCTTCCAGAACTCGCGCATCGTATCTCGAAACCGGCCGTTCCATTCCTTCCACGGCGAGGGGAACTGCCCGACGTTGAAACTGCCGACGGCATCCCACGGTTCGGCGATGAGCTTCACCTGGGAGAGAATCGGGTCCTGCTGAACCGCGTCGAAGAATGCGGAGTCCGGGTCGAAGTCGTTTGGCTCGCGACCAAGCACCGACGCGAGGTCGAAGCGAAATCCGTCAACATGCATTTCCTCAACCCAGTAACGCATGCTGTCCAGGACGAGCTGCAGCGCGAATCGGTTCTGCACATTCCAGGTATTTCCGCAGCCGGTGAAGTTGTCGTAAAAGCGCGCATCCTTGCTGCTCAGGCGGTAGTAGGACGAGTTGTCGATGCCTCGAAATGAAATCGTCGGGCCGTTTTCATTTCCTTCGGCGGTGTGGTTGTAGACGACGTCGAGGATGACCTCGATGCCATGTTTATGAAGCGTTTTGACCATCCGCTTGAACTCACGCACGGCATCCTGCGGATTCTTCGCACTCGCCATTTGCGGGTCGGGAGCGAAGAATCCCAGCGAGTTGTAGCCCCAGTACTGAGTCAGACCTCGATCCAGCAGGAACTGGTCGCGGGCAAAATGCTGAACTGGCAGCAGCTCGACAGTCGTCACGCCGAGGTTCACCAGGTGCCGCACGAACGGCATCGAGGCAAGGCCCGCATAAGTGCCCTGCCGGGCCGCCGACACTTTGGGATGTTGCTTCGTAGCGCCTTTGACATGCACCTCGTAAATCAGCGTCTTTTCCCAGGGAACTCGCGGCGGCTGATCGTCGCCCCAGGTAAACGCGTCGCTGATGACCGCTCCCAGCGGAGCAAACGCCGCGCTGTCCCGCAAGTCGAACGTTGTGTCATCGGTCCCGCTGATAAAGCCGAACAGGCTGTCGTCCCAGATCAGCTCGCGCCCGATCGCCCGCGCGTACGGGTCGAGCAGAACTTTGTTTCGATTAAAGCGTTGCCCGACAGCAGGGTCGAAAGGCCCGTCGACTCGCAGTCCGTAAAGCTGTCCGGGACGAAGATGCGGAATGTACGCGTGCCAGACCGAGCCGCTTCGCCGGGTGATCTCAACGCAGGCGGACTCTTTTTCGGAGTTGACCGATTCGAACAGGCACAGCTCCACCTTCGTCGCGTGCTGCGAGAAGACTGCAAAATTGACTCCGTTGCCGTCCCATTTGGCTCCCAGCGGATACGGACGTCCTGGCCAGACTTGCATCGTTGTGTCCTGAGTGTCTCGGGGTGGAATCCTCGGGAGCGCGATGCCCGAGTCCACGGTTCCGTGCAGAATCCGGTCAGGACTGGCGGTTGCTGGTCCGTCCGTGGCCTGCCCAATTGCGGTGAATGATGAGGAACTCAAGTCGATCCCACAATTGAAGAAGGAACACGGCTGAGGAAACCATAAGTAGCCGCGAATGAATGCGGAGCGGGCCGGATCAAGCGCAGCGCCTGGTCCGGTCTGCAACTCTCGAATTGAAAAACTCACAGCCGCAAAACGACTATCCGGAAAACCGGTCGGAGCCGTCGCACTTGACCAGGACCAGCGTGACATCGTCAGCCCGACCCTTCGGATCGGCGAAGTCGCGACACGCCTTCTTGAGGTAATCGATGATCATCCGCGCGGGCAGATCGCGGTTCTTTCTGATGAGCTCAATCATTCGCTCCGTGCCGAACTTTTCACCGTGCCGGGAAACCATTTTCTGCAGGCCATCCGTCGCCAGCAGTACGGCATCTCCGGTCCGCAGCCGAATGTCCTCGGCTTCCGAAATGACCGTTTCCGCCTGAAGCCCCATTGCCATGCCCGTGCTGCGAAGCACCTGGACTTCGCCATCACGGGTGAGCAGAAATCCCTGGTGCCCGGCACTGCAGTATCGCATCGATTTCGTCAGCTGATCGATCTGCACGAGCATCAGCGTGACCAGAAATTCCTCGTCACCAACGTCCTCGGTGATCAGCGTGTTTGTCTTGCTGACGATGTCCGACAGGTTCATTGAGTTTGCCGTGAGCACTCGCAGGTAGGCTCGAAGCGACGCCACGATCATTGCGGGACCCAGTCCATGGCCACTGCACTCGCCAATCGCGATCGTCAGGAGGTCGTCGCCGACCGGAAGATAATCGTAGTAGTCACCTCCGGTCGACGCGGCAGGCAGTGTGAGGCCGGCAACATCGAAGCCGTCCAGGTAAGGTGCCCCGGCCGGCATCAGATCCTTCTGAATCCGTGTTGCCAGCTCATCGTCTTCGGCCGTCGGGATGCCGAATCCACCTGTCACAAGCCGGGGCGCAACCAGCAGTTCCCGAGGTGGCGGATCCGGCAGTTCACGCGGCGTCGCCAGTTCACGCGGCGGCTGCTCACGCGGCGGCGCGATGACCTCCGTCACGACTGGCGGGGCGGCCAGCGCGACTGCGACTTCTTTGACGACTTTTACCGATTCCGTCTCGACTCCTGCCGAGACCGGCATCACGTCCGAATTGCGAACTCGATAGGACCCGATTGTCAGCAGCTCTTCTTCCTTTGCAGCGGCTTCTTTTCTGGCATCAACCTCACTTTTCCGCAACCACTCCAGTTCGCGACCCTGTTCGGCGAGCATCAGACGCAGCGAGGCGACGTCGATCGCCCGCCTCACCGTGAGCCCCACGACGGCCGGGCTGATCTGATCTTTGCGAAGCCAGTCGATCACCCCGAGCTGCTGAGCGGTCGCCCGCGCCGCTTCATCGCCCTTGCCGAGCAGCACGACAACCGGAACCAGTCCCGGCCCCGCCGCGGTCAACACCGCTTTCAAAACATCCTCGAAATCTGACGCCTGAGCGTCGATGAGGATGCAGTCGACACGGTCGCCGCCACAACTTTCGGTCGCTTCCCCGAGTGACGTCGCCTGAAGAACTTCGACGGGATCAAACGCGCGCTCCAGCATCCAGCAGGCGGTGAGCCGGGTGTCGTCCCGGTCGCCCACGACGAGAATACGCAGCGGTGAGGTCGTCGTCATAAAAAGTCGCTCAGTGTCAGCTCGTGGTGTGAGTGTCAGCGCAACAGCGTTTCGCAATTTCCACGTCGACACCGTGGCCGACCGAACTGATCACGAACGCCGTCCGCATCAGAGGGTTAAGCGAAACCGGGCAACCTTTGAGCAAGCTACCGAAAATGCCGCCCACCAAACCGCCCGGAACGGCGCATCCGGAACGACGATTGCCACGTGGCATGGGCAGGATGCCAACAGTGTTCATCGCGGAATTTGAAAAGCCCCAAACGGGGCGTCACAAGCCAGCCTGAGGCGACGCGAAGCGGAGCCCCAGGAAATGGGTGGCGAAAACTCAAGCCCTGAAAGGGCGGCACAACTTCTGTTTCGCCCCTTCAGGGCTTTGAGGAGGGGCGGCCGTGACTGGACGGCCGCGCCTCGGGCTGCGGGAGTGGAATTCGGATTCCGACATCCTCAATGCTCTCGACGTGGCCGCCGTTGTCGATTGCGTTGCGACCTCGGCTGTAGATGATCAACCAGGGACGAGTCTGCGGCGTAACGTTTTTGTCGCCTTCTTCGGCCGGTTCCTCAATGTCGCGGCGGGTCATCAGCATCCGCTCGGCCGGACCAACGCCGAACAGATCGCGCGGGACCTCGGCCAGAAACTGCGGTACGAGTTCCTGCAGCGTCTCCGGATACTTGCCGTGCTTCCGCCGAAACAGCTCAACACACAGGCCGAGTTCCATGGCGGTCTGACGAGCCCGCTCCCTGTCGGTCGCGTCAAGAAAAAAGCGAAGATTCGGGAGACTGTACTGGGCCAACTGCGACCGGTTCAGAGTCTCCTCGAGCGGTGACGCATCCATCAAAGGCGGGGTCTCTTTCCTCGTGGTCAGGAACAGTTGTTGATTGGCCGTCATCGTTCTCTCGTAGCGAGGCAGATCGATCTGGGTGAGTTGATTCGCGTAGACGTGACGCAGGAGCACCCGGCACAGATCGGGTTCGGCGTTGAGGAACAGGTAGCCGTCGAGCACAGGCCCCGAATAATCAGATATCGCCTCAACCCACTCGGGGTTCGACAGGATCTTCATTTCGTGGAGGTATTCGGTCTTCCAAATCAGAGAATTCGCAGAGGTCATTCCGTAGATTTCGCGAAGTTCGTTTAGTGCGACGGCAAGGTGATTCGCTGTGACATCCGGGTGAGCCGCCCACACGATGAGCTGCACCGAAGCCATCGCATGAGTGGACGTGCCAACCAGCCGATCGATCTCCATGCCAGGGTTTCCAAGATGGCGGCTGAACCGCAACAGAGCCCGCAGCCAGAGCCAGGATTCTTTCGGCTGCCCGTCGTGCAGGCATCGCGCCGATTTGAGTAAGGCCAGGCGGGCAATTTCTCGGCAACTGTAAATGTGAGGAAAATCAAAAGGTTCCATGTCGGCTGGCTGGACCCGGACACCTCTGGTGCGGTCGGTGCCGCGTTTCCACTCAATCAGCATCGCTTCGCACTCGTCCAGACGAACCTGAGCCAGCGGTGCCGCCGCGACCCAGCCTCCGCTCTCCAGTGCGTCGCACGCATCGCCAAGGTCTGGCGAGATGACCCGCGAAGTACTCGAATCCAGTTCTTTGAGAATTCCGCCATAAATCGTGAACGCGTTTTCGTCGGGCTCAATCGGGAAACGTCCCTCGGTTTCCCGGTCGACGACTTCGTCAATCGGAGGAATCCCCGCCAGCCGGCTTGACCGATATCCGAGCAAAGCGGCGACAAGAATGGTGAGAACCGTTACCAGGATGAGACACCACAATCGCAGCAGAAACCCGAACCGGGATCGCGGTTTCAATGTGGATTCCGCCTTGCTGACTTCCTCGGATTCACTCATTCCGGTTTGACTCCAGCGGGTGGAAGCGGGATTCGCAGGCCGACGTCGTCACCGTCTTCTTTGAGGCCACGGCTGTCTTTCCCGTCGAGACCTCGGCTGTAGATGATCAGGCCGGGGGGAAGTGGCTGGTCGTCTTTGTCCCTGATCTCGACGTCGCGGCGGATCATCAGCATGCGTTCGGCCGGACCGGTGCCGAACAGGTCGCGGGGGATCTCATCGAGGAATTCCGGCACGAGAGCGTCCAGCGAATCGGGGTACGCACGATATTTCCGGCGGAAGCGTTCGGCAGTCTGGCACAACTCCAGAGCCGTCTGGACGGCCTGCTCCCTGTCGGTGAGGTCGAACAGAATTTGGCTTCGTGGACAGGTCATTCTTGCCAGCCTTGATCGTGCCAGAGCGTCATCCAGCGTGCCCACGTTCATCAGCGGTGGCGTCTCTAACCCGGTCGGCCGAAAGAGTTCGTGCCGAGTGCTGGCAAGAGTCCTCTCCCAGCGGGGTAAATCACACTGCGAAAGGTGATTGGCGTAGAAATGTCTCGTCAGGACCTGGCAGAGTTCTGGGTCGCCGAGCAGAAACATGTGGCCGGCACGCCATTGGCGCCGCACAAATCCTTCACCGTAGAAATCCTTCAGCGATGACGACGACAGCGCACGCATTATCTCGATGTAATCCTTTTTCAAGGTCACTGAATTCGCCGGAGTCAGTCTGTAGATCTCCCGCACCTCGATCAGCGCCTGCTGAAGATCATCGGCTGAAACCCGTTCGTCTGCGGCCCAGGTGGCGATCGTTTGTGCCGCCAGTTCGTGCAAAGCAGCTCCAAATGCCCGGTCAATTGTGAACCCGTGCTGACCCACATGCCGGCTTGACCTCAGGAAAGCACGCAGCCAGTGCCAGGCTTCTTCAGTCTTCCCTTCGTCAAGGCAGCGCACCGCTTTCAGATCAGCGAGAATTCCCAGCCGTTGCAATTCCAGAACTGGATTTTCCGCAAACTCGGCATTCGCATCGGCAACGAAAACGGCTTCGCGAAGTTCCGTGCCGCGTTGCCACTCGATGAGAGCCGCTTCGCACGAATTCAAATAATCCCGTTCTTCCTGACGGACCGCTGCCCAGCCGGCGTCACCTTGAGTCGCCCGCGTGATCGCCTCATTCAGGTCGACTTCCTTCGGTACGGGCGGCAGCATCGACACGGCAGACTGGTAAAACGTAAAGGCGTTGTCGTCGTCACTGACACGCACTGTCTCTTCCGCTTCGAGATCGACGATTTCGTCGATCGGCAGGATTCCCGAAAACCTTGTTGACCGGTAAACCAGCGCGGCGGCCATCAGAAAGACGATGCTCGTCACAATCACCAGGAACCACGGTCGCAGGAGGAACGCGAAACGGGATCGCGGTCTGTCCAGTCCGGCGTCGATTGTCGAGTGTTCGCTCATGACGGTTCCGCCTCGGAGTAGGCCGGATCAAGCGAAGCGCCGCTCCGGCATCGTTGAGATTCTCTGGAATACGCAAATGCCGGAACGTCGTCGCTGTGCTCCTCGGTCCGGCCTACTTCTACTTCGTCAATCGGCGGAATCCCCGCGAACCGCGACGAGCGATAGCCCAGCGGGATTGCCACCAGGATTGCGAGGATCGTCAGAGTGACCAGGAACCACGGTCGCAGCAGGAACGACCACCGGGATCGCGGTTTCAATGTGGCTTCCGCTTTGCTGACTTCCTCGGATTCGCTCATGGCTGGCTGGCTCCGGGAGGCGGGATCGGGATCCGCAGGCCGGTGTCGTCTGTAGAGTCGACGCGGCCTTCGTCGTCGGTTCCGTCGGAACCTCGGCTGTAGAGGATCAGGCCGGGAAGAGTGTCGAGCGATTCTTCTTCGAATTCGTCGGCCGGTTTGACGACTGCTGCGGCCTCGCGGCGGAACATCAGCATGCGGTCCGCCGAAGTGGGGCCGAACAGGTCGCGAGGAACCTCAGCGACGAATTCCGGGACGAGAGCGTCCAGTGAATCGGGGTACGATCCGTGCCGTCTGCGGAACAGTTCGGCCATCAGGCACAGTTCCAGAGCGGACTGCAAGGCCTGCTCGTTATCGCTGTTCTCAATTAAATAGAAATCGGCGCCGAACATTGAGCCGATCGGAGATCGCGACAGAAGGTCATCCAGTGTGCGAGGGTCAATCAGCGGCGGTACTTCTTTGCCAGTCGGCAGAAACAGTTCGGCACTTGTGCCTGCCGGAGTTCTCTCCCACCGAGGCAGGTCACACTGCGAAAGGTAATTGGAAATCAGATGACGCTGCAGCAGCAAACCCACCTGCGGCTCCGCGTTCACGAACAGCCAGACGCCGTGGAGGCTGGTCGGCAGGTTTTCTGCGACGGGTAGCCAGGAACACAGTTCTTTGAGCAGTTCCGGATTGGACAGAGAATTCACATTGATGACGTACTCCAGTCTCAGGCAGGTCGAATTGGCCACCGTGTTGCGGTAGATGTCGCGCACTTCGGTCAGAGCGGTCGTCAGTTGCTCGGTGGTCACTCTGCTGTCGGCCGCCCAGGCCACGAGCCGTTGGCAGGCCGATGCGTGAATCGAAGTCCCCGCATATCGGTCCCCGCTCGGCCCCGGATTTCCGAGATGGCGGCTGAAACGGAAGACAGCTCGCAGCCACTGCCACGCTTCGTCCAGCCGCCCATCGTGCTGGCAGCGCGCTGCCATCAGCAGAGCCACACTCGTGACTGTTTCAGAATCCGACAGATCGCCCTGGTTGTACCAGTCCATGTCGGCGGGCAGGTCGCGGGCCGCCAGTTTCAATTCCGTGCCGCGACGCCACTCGGCCAGCTTGGGCTCGCACTGATCGAGAGAGTTTCGGGCTTCGAGAGAAACCGTCTCCCACCCGCCGGTGTCGAAGGCACCTAATGCTTCGTAAAGAACCTCCACATCCAATCCGGACGGAGTCAGCTTCCACGCGCGTTCGTAGAACGTGAAGGCGTTTTCGGCGGGCTCGATCGTGACGCGGCCTTCGGTCTGGAGGTCGACGATTTCCTCGATCGGCGGAATAGCTGAGAGCCGCGTCGACCGATACGTCAGCGGAATCGCCACCAGGATGAGCAGGATCGTCACGACGATCAGAAACCACGGCCGCAGCAGAAACGCGAAGCGGGATCGCGGTCTGTCCGGGTCGATGTCCGTTCTTCCGTGTTCGCTCATTTCACCTGTCCCTTTGCTTGCGAAATTGGTATCCGAATTCCGACATCGCTGCCGTCATCGATCGTTCCGCCACCGTCTCCAGAGATGCGGCCGCGGCTGTAGATGATGAGACCTCCGGCGGAGGGCAGCTCATTGAGTACCGGTTCAGAGCCCCCCTCGGGAAGCTCGACCGGTTCCGGCTCGACGCGGATCAGGAGCATTTTCTCGGCCGGCACCGAACCCATCCAGTCGCGAGGCACTTCGCTGAGGAACTCGGGTACGAGTGCTTCGAGCGTCTCTGGATACTCGCCGTGCTTCCGCCGGAACATTTCCGCCATCAGACTCAGTTCGAGCGCGTCCTGGCGCGCGTGCTCACAGTCGAGTGCCGTGACGCAATTCGAGACGGACGGAACCACCAGTCGGGCGAGCACAGACCTCATGACGGCCGCGTTCAACGGACCAGGATCCATCAATGGCGGAGACTCCTTGCCCGTTGGAAGGTAGAGGTCCAGGGAAGTGCTGGCTTTCACTCGCTCGTACGGCGGCAGGTCGCACTGCGACAGATAATTCGCAAACACGTGCCGCATCACAATCAGGCTGAGCTGCGGTTCGCCATTCACGAACAGGTACGCGCTCTTCAACGGATCGGGCACTCCGGGTCCGCCGTATCCCAGCATGTCCTTGAGCGACTTTGCATTGGAGATCGAATTGGTCGAGACGATGTATTCGACTTTGAGCGAATCCGAATTCGGCGCCGTCATTCTGTGGATTTCCTGCAACTCGGAGAGTGCCGTCTGCAGGTCATCCAGTGTCACCTGGTCATTCGAGGCCCAGGCCGCGATCGACTCCGCCGCCAGCTGGTGCAGCGCGATTCCGACAAACCGCTCGATGAGGAAACCGTGTTTGCCCGTGTGCCGACTGGACCTCATCAACGCCCGCAGCCATTGCCAGGCCTCATCCGGTTTCCCTTCGTCGAGGTCTCGAAGAGCCTGCAGAACGGCGAGCCGACCAAACGCCCGCAACTCCTGAGTGACCGGGATGAGCGCCGCGAAGTCCGCCGTCGCGATCTCCGTATAAACCGCCTCATCACGTTCGGTGCCGAGCTTCCATTCGGCCAGGGCTCCCTGCGAATCCTCAACGTACTGCCGCAATTCCGGCATGATCGCCGCCCAGCCTCGACCGGTCCGCACCGCTTCGCGGCCTTCGTCGGTATCCAGATCGTTCGTGAGCGGCGGCAACATGGAAACAGCCGACTTATAAAGAGTGAACGCGTTTCGATCGTCCTCGACGACGAACCGGCCTTCCACTTCACGATCCACGATCTCTTCGATCGGTGGAATCCCCCTAAATCGAGTGGCGCGATAAACGATCGGAACGGCCACGATGACCACCAGGATCGTGAGCGGAACAATCACGATCAGACGAAAGATAAACGCCAGCGGCGAGCGCGGCTTGTCGGGATCCGCTTCCACGGTGGGACTGGAGTCGGTCATGGAGATTTCCCTGGTTGGCTGATTGAGTCGGAAGCCAGATTAACCACCGCGATCGACGCTTCGCAAATCGCTTCTCGTTGAGAAGAATCGTCATTCCGCCTGAAATGGTGGTCTAAACATTGGCATGGGCATCCTGCGTATCGCATCGTCAGGCAGAAACCGTGCCGAACACTATGGGCATCCTGCCCATGGATCGTTCGGCGTTGATCACAGCCAGAAGGCCGTGCCTCACGCAGGAAGCCAATCGGTGGCTGTCACTCCTTGCCCGCCGTTATCCTGCGTCCTCGTGAATCAATCCTGACTCAATGAACCGCTCGCGGAGAAACGACAATGAGACTTCAAATTCTGACCGTGCTGCTTCTCTCACTGTTTGCGACGCGACTGGCGACCGCCCCGATTGCTGAAGCTGCTGAGAAGAACATTATTTTCTTCATCACCGATGATGAGAGCCCGACGCTTGGCTGTTACGGCGACAAGTCGGCGGTCACTCCGAACATCGATGCGCTCGCCAAAGACGGGACGGTCTTCCTTAACGCGTTCGCCACGACGGCCAGTTGCAGCGCGAGTCGCTCGGTCGTGATGTCGGGGCTGCACAATCACCGCAACGGGCAGTACGGACATCAGCACGCGTTTCACAAATTCGCGTCCTGGTACAACGTCGTCAGCCTGGCTCTGCCGCGGGTGATTGCGAACTCCGGTTACCGCACGTGCCAGATCGGCAAGTACCACGTGGCGCCGGAAGAGGTTTATCACTACGAAACCTACCTCAAAGCCAACAGCCGCAGCCCGGTTGAGATGGCCGACTCGTGCCGCGACTTCATCAAAGCCGACGATGAAAAACCGTTCTTCATCTACTTCGGCACGAGCGATCCTCACCGCGGCGGCGGAACCGACAAGACCTCACCGAGCGAACTGAAACCGGACCTGTTCGGGAACAAGCCGGACAAGGGTTCGTTCCCGGGCATCAAAGAGGTCTTCTACGACCTCGACGATGTCACGATCCCGCCGTTTATGAGCGACACGACTGAGACTCGGGAAGAGCTGGCTCACTACTACCAGTCGTGTGCCCGCATCGATCAGGGACTCGGACGACTGGTTGAGATCCTCAAAGAGGAAGGCGTCTACGACAAGACGCTCATCGTGTTCACGTCGGACCACGGGATGGCATTCTCCGGAGGCAAGACGACCGTTTATGAAGGCGGTCTCAAAGTACCCTTTGTTGTGCGGAATCCGTACGAGAAAAACCGCGGCGTTCGATCAACGGCGATGATTTCTCACATCGACATCACGCCGTCGCTGCTCGACTTCGCCGGTGGGCTCGACAGGAAAAAGGGCCAGCCGAAAAACATGGTCGATGCCGACAAGTACTGGAAGGAGCGGGGCGAGAACCTCAAGGAAAACCGTGGCCCGCGAGGTCTCGACAAGTACCACGGGAAATCGTGGATCGACATTCTTGGCAAGCCGGATGCTGAGCACTGGGAGACGATTTTCGCCTCGCACACATTTCATGAAATTCAGATGTACTACCCGATGCGGGTTGTCCGCGACAAAAAGTACAAGCTGATCTGGAACATCGCTCACCCCCTGCCCTACCCGTTTGCCTCGGACCTGTGGGCCGCGTCGAGCTGGCAGGCTCAGTTTAAGAAGGGCGAGGGAGCACCGTACGGAGCAAAGACCGTCGGGCAGTACATCCACCGGCCGCAATTTGAGCTGTACGACATCTCAAAAGACCCGAACGAGACGAAAAATCTTGCCTACAGCACGGAATTCACCGAGGTTCTGAAGGATTACCAGAAGACCCTCAAAGAATTCCAGACAAAAATGCACGACCCGTGGATCATGAAGTGGGACTACGAGTGATCTTTTCCCGTCGCTGAGGCACGGCCCGAAACTTAAACCGACAATTGAATCAGCCGGCACGCGTTAGCGTCCGGTTTTCCGTGAACCGTGAGCTAACGCTCAGCGGCTAATGCCGATCTTATTTCCGGCCCGTCCCTATGCGGCTTGACCTGATTCGTGGTTTCCACCGGGTGACGATTAAGCAATCACCAGGAACTCGCAGTCCGGTCGAATCGAAATCACCTGCCCCTTTCAGAAGGCGCCGTCATGTCGCGAGCCATTCTCACGCTGCTTTTCGTTGCAGCCATCGCCGTCTCAAACGCCAGCGCTCAGAGTCAACCAGCCGACGGCGATGTCACCGTCAAGAAGGCTCCGAGCCGTGCGGAACTGCTCGCTACAAAACTCAAGTTCACTCACGAGTTCACGCGAGTCACAAAGCACAGAACCAAAGACGGGTTGCCCGATTACGCCGCGGCTCTCAACGAGCACTTTGGGCAGGGAGTCAAGCCGGAAGAAAACGGAGCCGTTCTGCTTTACGAAGCGTTGGGGCCGAAACCGGAAAACGTAGAGCTGTCGGAAGAATTCTTTACGCTGATGGGTGTCAAAAGGCCGCCCCTGGATGGCACTTATTTCCAGCCTTTCGGGCAGGGCCTCCCGGCCGAACGGGCGCGGGAACTCATTGATATTGAATTCAACATTGCGATGAATCGACCGTGGAAGAAAGGGGAATTTCCGGAGGTCGCTAAATGGCTGCGCGTCAACGCACCGCATGTGAAGAAAGCGATTGAAGCCGCTTCCCGCCCAAAGTACTTCTCGCCACTGATCGTGCCGCAGGACAGCAACGGACAACTGACGGGCCTCGTCGCTGCACTGCTGCCTGGGATCCAGGAAAGTCGCTCGCTCGCGCGGTATCTGATGTGTCGAGCGATGCTCAACATTTCGGCCGGAAACGCGGACGCTGCCTGGAGTGATCTGATCGCGATGCACCGACTCGGACTCATGATCGCCAAAGGTCCGACCTTGATTGAAGGTCTTGTCGGAATCGCGATCAACCAGATCGCTGCCAAAGGCGACCGCATCTTTCTCGACAAGGTCGAGCTGACCGCTGAGCGAATTGCCCGATGTCGTCGTGATCTGGCGGCTCTGCCCTCGATGCCGGACATGATCGAGCAGCTCGACTGGTGCGAGCGAATGATGTTTCTCGACTGTGTGCTGCTGCTTGGCAAAGGACAGACGGAAGTCCTCGGCCTTCTCGGTTCAGGAGTTCCGGGGGTCAACGACGAAGGTGTGCTGGAAACTCTCGTGACACGATTGGCGATCGTCTCCATTGACTGGAACACCGCACTGAAAACCGGCAACCAGATGTACGATCGATTGATCGTTGCCATGAAAAAGGAAACCTTCCAGGAGCGCGAAGCCGGCCTGCAGCAGATCGACGACCTCGTCGATCAGACACGGAAGAACACTTCCTTCGCCGGATTTCTGAAGGTCGTGTCGGAAACGGGTTCCAGCAGGGCGGCCATGAGTGAAATGGCTGCCAACGTCATGGTGAGCCTCATGCTGCCCGCCGTTCGCGCTGTCAACGGTGCCCGCGAACGGTCCGCACAGACTCATCACAACATTCAGGTCGCCTTCGCGCTGGCCGAGTGGAAACTGAAGAACGGCAGCTACCCGGAATCGCTCGAAGCACTCGTACCGGAATACCTCGATAAAGCCCCTCGCGACTTGTTCAGCGGCAAGCCGTTGAATTACCAGCGTGAGGCGGACGGCTTCCTGATCTACAGCATCGGCCAGAATCAGCAGGATGAAGGTGGCCGCTGGTTTGACGACGAGCCTCGCGGAGACGACCCGCGCGTCCGCATCCCGATTCCCGAAGAAGAGTACACGCGGGACAACTTGTAACCACCATTCGTCGAGCGGCCTTCCGGGCGGACCCGCAGGGACAGGCTGCCGAGGTTCGACCCGGGGCGCGGTTTATCTTCTCGAGGCACCCGGATGACAGAAGCGGATTTCGAATCATCGCTCATCACGAGCGAGCATCGCCGTCAGTACGTCGACGAAGGTTACTTCATACTTGAGCGCGCGATCTGCGATGAGCATCTGCAGATCCTGCAGGACTCCTGCGACCACCTGATCGACGTCATGCATCAGGAAATGGACCGCCTGGGCACGGACCACATTCACATCAGCCATCGCGGAAAACGCTACCACATCGCGAAGCAGTATCAGCAGGCGCCGCGGCTCAGTGAGTACGTTTTCAGCATACTGATGGCCGACGTCTGCCGCGCGACCATCGGCGACGCCGCGTACCTTTTTTATGACCAGTACGTCGCAAAGGCGGCCGAGCAGGGCATCAGCTTCTCCTGGCACCAGGACTCCGGCTACCTCGGATTTTTCCATCGCCCGTACGTGACCGTGTGGGCCGCCGTCGACGACATGACCATCGAGAATGGAACGGCATCCGTGCTCCCATTCTCGAAGGTCGGCATCCGCACGATCGTCGAGCACGTTCGCGATCCGGACACCGGCGACAAGACCGGCTACTTCGGCAGCGAGCCCGGCGTTCCCGCAATCGTCCCCGCCGGCAGCCTGGTCGTCTTCAGCTCCGTCACGTTTCACCGCAGCGGAGCCAACACGACTAACCGGATGCGACGAGCCTACGTGACGCAATACTCGGCCGAGCCGATCTGTAAGCCAGACAGCGACGAGCCGATGCACCTTGCCGTGCCATTCCTGCGTGATGGCGACATCGTATCCTGAGTGTGGCTCGGCACTCCGTGCGATCACAGAGTCCCCGCGTCACTCTTTAAGCCGCCTGAGCAGAACCGGCCTCATCTCCCGACCCGGCGGCCTCGTCAAACTCGCCGTTCTCTTTGACGTCTTCAAACCGGATCGACATTCGCTTCGAGACTCCCGACTGCTCCATCGTGACGCCATAAATCACGTCGCCGGCGGTCATCGTCCGCTTGCGGTGAGTGATCATGATGAACTGAGTGAAGTCGCGGAACTCGCGAATCACCGACGCGTAACGTTCAACGTTAGCGTCGTCGAGTGCGGCATCCACTTCGTCGAGAATACAGAACGGGCTGGGACTGCTGCGGAAGATGGCGAGCAACAGTGCCACCGCCGTCATCGTTTTCTCGCCGCCACTGAGCAGTGTGATGCTGCGCAGTTCTTTGCCGGGCGGACGAGCGACGATGTCGATGCCGCAGTCGAGGACGTCGTCGGGATCTTCGAGAATGATGTCACCCTCGCCACCGCCGAACAGCTTGCGAAACAGCTCGCGAAACTCCTTCCGAACGGACTCGAACGAGTCGAGGAACATCCGGCGGCTCTCGGAATTGATCCGCCGAATAATGTCTTCCAGAGTGGTGCGGGCTTCCGTCAGGTCCATCAACTGGCTGCGAAAATGCTCGTAGCGTGACTCCAGGTCGTCAAGATAGTCGAGACTGTCGGTGTTGACGCTGCCCATCATCTTGAGTTTCCGCCGCAGCCGATTGACTTGTTCGTCGAGTTCGTCGCGAACGTCGGCAAATCGAATTCCGTCGAATTCACCGAGGGTCAGGCTGTCGTCCATCGACGATTCGTCGTCGGCACTTTCTGCTGCTGCTTCGTCGATCGACTCGCCGTCCGAATCTTCTTCTTCCCACGGCTTCTCGGTTTCGTTCTCGATCTCATTCTGTTCTTCGGTGGCAGCTTCCTCTTCCGGTTCTTCGTCCGACAGAATTCCCCGCTCAATCAGGTGTACTCGAAACGCCGACTCGCCCGCGGCGACGGCATCCTTCAAGGTGATGCCGTATTCCTCTTCAATCCGGGATCCGGCAGTCGTGAGCTGATGTCGAGTTTCGCGAGCTTTCAATTCCTGACCGTGCCGCTCGTCGGCGATCACCCGACGTTCCTGACGAACCCGCGTATCTTCCTCAACGAGCTTCCCGCGGACACCGCGAAGACGGTCCCGTTCGGAAACCAGTTTTCGGACGGCCCGCTCACTTTCGTCCCGCCGCAGCGCGAGACCGGCGAGCCGCGACCTCGCGTTGAGCAGCCGCAAAGTCGACGCGCGACGCTTCCTGTGGACCGTCTCAAACCTGCGGCGACTTTCGTCAAGATTGCCCCGACGCTGCTGCGCTTCATCACTGAGTCGTCGGCAGGCGGACTGCAGTGTCGACCGCCGCTCTTCGTGTCGCGTGAGCTTCAGTTTCTGCTCGGTCTGCTTCTGCAGCAGTTCGTCACGGGTCGAATCGAACTGACTCAACTGCTCACGCAGCGAGGCGAGACTCACTTCCAGCGACTGCTGTTCCGCCTCGATCCGGGACGCATCCACTTGTGACTCCTCGAGCCGCGTTTTCAGCCCGATCGATTTTTCTTCGTTCGCTTCAAGTTGCCCAATGACGTTTTTCTGATCGAGCACCAGTCGTTCGCACGCCTGCTGTTGAGTGTCGAACTTCGATTTCACTTGAGAGAGGCGAGATGTGATTTCATCCCGCTCGGTCGCCGCTTCGGTCAGCTCCACCTCCATTTTCTGAAGTTGATGGGTGATGTTTTTGAGCTGACTTTCACTCGCAGCCACCTGCTGATCGAGACGCGTCAGTTCGACTCGCAGACGCCGCAGTTCGTTTTTCCGCGAGAGGACCGCGGTCTCACCACGAACGGTTCCGGTAAACAGCGTTCCGTCCGGCTCGATCAGCTCGCCCTGTTGAGTCACGAACCGTTTGTTCGGGCAGGTCGATGCGAGACGGCGGGCCGTTTCCAGGTCCTTGACCACCCACGTGTCACCCAGAAGTTGCCGGGCGAGAGACCGGTACTGGCAGTCCGAGGTCACCAGGCTGTCTGCCCGGCAGACAACTTCCGGATCCATCGCGAGATCGATTTCCGGGTCCTGTCCCGCGGCACCGGCGAACGGACCCTGCATCGAGAGGAAGCCAACTCGTCCGTCAATCCGAACGCCTCCCGAAGAGAGGTACTCGATCAGAGCGTCAATTTCTTCGAGCACGATAAGCTGCGCGCGGCTGCCGAGTGCGACTTCCAGCAGCGCGGCGTATTCAAGATCGACGTCGAGCAGATCGGCGACACTGCCGAGAATCTGGCTCCACGGCTTCTTGTCGGACGTCCTCGCACGATTGAGAATCTCGCGGACGCCAATGCCCAGGCCTTCCTGTCGCGACTCCAGATCTTCCAGCACGGCCAGCCGCGCTTTGCGATCGCTGCGCCGCTCTCGCAGTTCGGACAAGCTGTGTTTCGTCTCGTCCTGATTTGCGAGCAGTTCCCGCTGTTCTTTGCGGATTCTCTGAAACGATTCGGACGCCGACTGCGATTTCCCGAGCACGTCGTTCACGCTCGCCTGGCGACGATTCAACTCCAGTTGAGTTTCCTCAATCCGAACTGCCAGTTCCTCCCGCTGCTGAATCAACTCCTCGCTGGATTCCCGGACGGAATCGAGCTGCGCTTCCAGCAGCGCGGACTGCTGCTGCGTGGACGCAAATCGTTCCGCAAGCTGGCTGCGAGTGCGCTCGCGCGCGTCGAGCTGCGACCTGGCATCCGCCGCCGCTGCGTCGCTCGCTTCCAGTTGCCGAGTCTGCTCGTGCACTTGCCGCTGCTGAGTCTGCCAGGTTTCCTCAAACTGCTCGAGCTCTTCCTGCGACTCGGCGAGTTCCAGAATCACTTCGCGAAGCCGGGTTGCCATCGTCGCCTGCTGGCCGCGCAGTCGATCAACGTCCGTGTCCATTTCCACGATGCTTGACGATTCGTGCCGGATCGTCGATTCCTGACTGACGATCTTCTCGCGGCTCGTCGAACTTTCGCGCTCAGAATCCCGCAACCGGTCGTCGACGTCCGCCAGCTCGCCGTCGAACGACGCGAGTCGTTCTTCGATCTGGTTCTGCTTTTCGTTGAGCGCGTCGACTTCGGTTTGCGAACGGGCCAGCTCCTGGTCAAGAACCTTCAGGGTCGCACTGAGATGGCGATAATCGTCCGCGGCGAGGCCGATCCACAGACTTTTCAGCTCCTTCGAAACTTCTCGATACTTCGCCGCTTTGGCCGCCTGATTGCGGGTCGAGTTCAGCTGCGACTCCAGTTGATCGACGATATCTGTCAGTCGGACGAGGTTTTGGGAGACCCGCTCGATCTTGCGCAGTGCGTCGGTTTTGCGAGACTTGAATCGACTGATCCCGGCCGCTTCTTCAAAGACGAGTCGTCGCGCCGCGGCGTTCGCCTGCAGAATCTGGGAGACCTTGCCCTGCTCGATGATGCTGTAGGCGGATGTCGCCGCACCGGTTCCCATGAACGCGTCGCGAACGTCTTTCAGCCGCGACTGAGCTCCGTTGATGAGATATTCCGACTCGCCCGTCATCCACAGTCGGCGACCGATCGTGACCTCGTCGACTTCGTAGGGCAGAAACCGCTGCGAGTTGTCGAACGTCAATGTGGCTTCGGCGAAGGCGCTGGCTTTGCGGCCGGCCGAGCCGTTGAAAATGACGTCCTGCATGTCCTTGCCGCGAAGACTCTTCGGGCTCTGGTCGCCGAGGATCCATTTGATGGCATCCACAACGTTGCTTTTGCCAGATCCGTTTGGCCCGACGACGCACGTGATCCCGGCCGGAAAATCGAACCGCGTTCGATCGGCAAAACTCTTGAAACCAAAAAGTTCAAGATACTTCAGCATCGGGATTTCAGGCGGGAGTCTGATGCGAACGAAGGTCTCCTCTGAAATTCAGAGGAGACCTTCCGGGACAGAGTTCGAATTGCGACCGCAGGCCGCGGCACCTCATTCTTTTTTTCGTTTGAATACCGCGAACGGGTCGTACGGTTCTTTATCCGGAGACCTGTCGCCGAAGAGGCCCAGCGAAAACGGGTTTTTCTTTTTCGAATCGGACTCGGTGCGTGCATCGGAAAGCGACGCGACGCCTGGCGAATCCGTGTCGTCGCCGTCTTCCGGTTCGTCGCCGTCTTCCGGTTCGTCGATGAGTTCGGTCAGCTCACCGTCGTCGGTGCCGCCCGCAGGATCGACGTCGTCGCGAGACTTCTCGTACATGTTCGGCGTCTGGTTTGTGCGACCGACCCGGGCTTTCTCCTTCGTATCGCCGTTTCGGTAATAGACACGACCGGCCTGCGGGAGTGCGTCGATTTCAAATCGGCCATTCAGGTTCTTCTGTCGATCCGCCTGGACCAGCATCTGCGAGATGTCCGGATAGCTGGCTCCCAACGACGCGGCCGCCCGAATGACGTCCTCGATTCTCGTTGAGACCGTTTTCGTCAGGTCTGTCCCGTTTCGCAGGAAGCGGCTGACGGTGACCTCATCGCTGCCCGGCTGACAGTTCACGGTGATGTGGTCGCCGGCCCGAAGAGCCAGCGGCGTTCGAAACTCCTGGTCCTTGCCAAAGATTGCAACCTCTGCGCGAGACCAGTGTGTCAGGTGGACGATCGGGTCGCCTTTCGTTTCGAGCGTGTGCAGCCAGAACTCGCGGTTGAGTTTCTCGCCGGCAAGAAACGGATCGCGTTCGTCGAGCGTCCAGAGAGCTCGAAACGCGCCGTAGCGGGTTTCCACACTGTCGTAAGGTTCGTTGTCCGGGCCGGGTTGAGCACTCATCAGATTTCGCAGAGCAAGGTTGGCCTGCGCGTCGTCGATGATCGACAGCGATGCAAAGGAGAAGACCCGGAAGGCCCGCTCTTTCAGAGCCGCCTCACTGAGCACGGCGATCCCGTCCGATTCGCCAAGATAGGCCAGGGCCATCGCCGAGTGGAAACGAACTTCGAGGCTTTTGCTTTTCAGCCCGGTTCGAAGAATGGACATCGCGTCCTTGCCGATCGCTTCCAGTTGCAGCGCGGCCGTCTCAGCCCGTTCAGGCCTCAGGAGATCATTCTCCAGTCGCTTCATGCGGACGCGGCGCGAGACGGCGGTCTCCCGAAAAGCGATGTTCTGAATGACCTGCAGATAGCGTGGGTAGTTGTTTTTATAGCTGGGATGAATCTTCAGAATGATTCGCTGATCGGTCTGCGGCCTGGCCAGCGATTCCTGAACGCCGTACTTGTTGTATGCGAAAAACCGTTCGCCGATTTTGTCAGCCAGTCGAGTGATGTTTCGGTAGGTTCGGAAGTCGGACTTCACGTACAGGGCCATGTCCCGGTCAATCAGCGAGAGGCCTCCGCCCAGAACTCGCCCGCGTTTGACGACTCCGGCCAGGCTGTCCGCAGCACCTTCGCCGGTCGAGATCAGGACAGGACCACGAGCCTTGGCGACGTTGTCGCCTCGCATCATGCCCCGTCCGGCCACAATCGCCGTTTCCGTGAGAATTGTTTCCAGCAGCCGTCCGCCGTTGAGGCTGGTCGCGCCCGTGTCGCCGGGAATTCGAACCTCAATGTCAAACCGATCGCCTCGCCGAACGAGCGGCGGCAGGAACGCCCGCACAACGACAAGGGCCGTATCAGGAGACTGCAGCAACTCCTTTGCGTCTTTGACGTTGCGACGTCTCATGTCGTCCATCAGGAGGTCCCGATAGGGACTCGGCGGAGGGTTGCCACCGGTTCCGTTGAGCCCGTGGACCAGCCCGACTCCTTCCAGCACGACACGATTCAGGCCCGAAAATGTGACGTACTCGCCGACCATCGGGATATCGATGCTGGTTTTAAATTCGTCATCTTCATCGTCTTTTTCGTCGTCATCCGGGTTCTGAGACCGCATCATCAGCTTGTTAAAGCTCCAGTCGGGAGCCTTCAATCCGAGCTTCTGGCATCCGGTTAACCCGAATGCAAGCAGCACAGCAAGGCTCGGAATCGCCACAGACCAGCGATACGAAACAGCCTGCGGTCGCGGTTTGAGAACGCGCATGAGACCGACTCTCAGAATGTGTGAATGGAGACTGGCTGGAACGGAACGTTCCAAAGACGGGACTCAGTGGGATCTCTGGACGAGTTCCCGGAGGTGGGCGAGGAGAATACGGGCGGCCGACTTTTGCGGTCAATATGAGTCAGCGGAAGCGAAAACCGGCCCGGATTCCGTGCGTCCCGGTTTAGTTCGAGTTTGTCACTTTCTGATTGATGCAGAGGAAAATCGACGTCCCTGTCAGAATGAAGGGAGC
>JAQBVJ010000166.1 GCA_027623235.1 Planctomycetota bacterium | reverse complement strand
GGGACAACGTCCTCAGGATACGGACGCCTGACCCATCCCGCCGCCACTCCCCACCCGGAAAGTCACCCCTCGATGCAGAAAGACAATGTTGGCAACCGCCCCCGAGCCACTCGCGCCGGCCGACCACCGCTGCGCTGTCATCCACGCGAACAATCGACTCATCAGGTCGCTTGTTCTGGGATTAGTGCAGAGTCCGTCCGAGCGCTTCCGCGACTTTGCGGGTGGTCGCCATCGCGGCGGCGAAGGCTTCCGGCGTGAGTGACTGAGCCCCGTCGCTCATCGCGTTTGGCGGGTCTGGATGTACCTCGACGATCAGGCCGTCCGCTCCGGCGGCGACTGCGGCCGCGCACATCGGGGGCACCAGCGACGCGTATCCGGTTCCGTGGCTTGGGTCGATGATCACGGGCAGGTGTGTTTTCTGGTGGAGGTACGCCACGCTCGCCAGCGGCAGGGTGAACCGCGTGTGAGTTTCGAACGTGCGGATGCCTCGTTCGCACAGCATCACTTGAGAGTTGCCCATGTCGAGGATGTATTCTGCTGCGAGGAGGAATTCTTCCATGGTGGCCGCGGCACCCCGCTTGAGCAGGACGGCTTTTCGTGTCTCGCCGACGGCCTGCAGCAGGTTGTAATTCTGCATGTTCCGCGCCCCGATCTGCAGGATATCAGCGTACTTCGCGACCATTTCCACCTGGTCCGGCGCCATGACCTCTGTCACGACGGCGAGGCCGGTTTCCTCGCGAGCCGCGGCCAGCAGCTTAAGGCCCTCTTCTTTCATCCCCTGGAACGAGTACGGGCTGGTTCGCGGTTTGAAGGCTCCGCCGCGGAGTGCGGTCGCGCCGGCGGCTTTGACTCGGCGGGCCGATTCGAGAATCTGTTCTTCCGATTCGACAGAGCAGGGGCCCGCCATGATTCCGACGTTGCCACCACCGGCCACGAAATCGAGGACGCGGATGATTGTCGGTTCCGGTTTCGCTTCGAGACTGGCAACTTTGTAAGGGGCGAGAATCGGTACGACTTTCTCGACATCTTCACACGACTCAAGAGCTTCCTGCTCTCCGTTCCGCTTGTCACCGACGGCCGCGATCACGGTTCGCTCGGTTCCAACAATCACGTGAGCCTTCAGTCCCAGTTCCTCCACTCGGCGAGCGATTTTCTGGATGGTGGCTTCGCTGGCTCCGCGCTTCAGTACGACGATCATAATTTGCTCCTGTCCCGAAGGACCTTTCATTTTCCTGGTGTTGAGGTAACCGCAGCCGGGGAGGTGCCTTCACTGCGTTTTGAGTTGTTTGATTCGAAACCCGCTGGCTGCCTGCTTGCTTCTGAACGGACGAGTCACAAAAAAAGCCCTGAGGTCCGAGGGACTTCAGGGCTGTTGAATTTGAGTCAACCGCGTCAGCCAGCAGGCCGCGCCCCGAAATCCCTCCTGGGAAAGCCGAAATAAAAGCGCCACCAGTTTCCGGCCGGAAACGGCTGATTGGCTTTCGGGGCGGAGAAAGTCGAGAGGTGCATGAAAACTGCCTGAATTCGCTGGCATTAAAGTTGAGGCGGCGATCCTAAGCCCGGTGTCGACAGGTCGTCAACGGAAACTTCGGAGAATTATTGTTTTGTGCGAAGTGGGAGTACGAGCAGGCAGAATCGGCGAGAAAGGCAACTCACTTGTCGCTGAGACACCGCCTGCTTGCCCCTCGTCAGCCGTGTCGCGAGACTGGATCTCTTCTCCCAGTGCCACATTCTGTATCCGGGATCCGAGATGCCTGACAGCTGGACCGATGCCGAGCTTGTGCAGTTTTGCCTCGATGGCCCGTTCGACGAAATCAGTGACGAACTGATCGCCGCTCTCCGTGAACGGCTTGCTGATTCCCACACGGTCCGAGATGCCGTGATCGAATCGCCGGAATCGGAAGTGCTGCTCAAGCGGCTCGGAACGACTCGCCAGCAGTTGGATCCACCGCCGCGGCGTTCGCCCGCCGTCGCATTGCTCCTGCTGCTTTGCGTTGCGGTCGGAATCGGTGCGTACTTTGTGGGATCTCAGCGGGCTCGCGAGGAAGCTGCGGCAGATCCGAAATCAACGGGCTCGTCCTCGGATGGGGAAAGACCTCAGGCGGCCGGAGAATCAACGGAGAAGCCGGAAGCCGGTGTTGCTTCAACGAAAACTTCCGGCGCGGGTGGCGAAGCGTCTCCGACAGAAGTCGCGACGACCGAGCCTGTCGTTCAACCGAGTGAACCGTCGCCTGATAAGACGGCACCACTGGTCGTTGCAGCCGCTGAAAACACTTCGCCCGAAAAAACGCCGTCGCCTGAGATCGACCTCCCGTGGGGCAACCTGCTCTCGCCGGACGTTGCTTCGTTTCGGTTTGAAGACGTTGCCTGGAAAGAGCCGGGCTCGGGGCGTATCGACGAGTTTCCTCCGGACGAGTTTCGTCGATGGTTCTCGGCGATTCCTGGTCGGCCGTGGCAGGTCGGCGACGAGACACAGCGGAATCTGAAGTACACGACGTTCGACGGACAGGCTCGTCTGAATGCAGCGTGGGTGGCGGACGCGGTGCTGCGACTCGCAATTTATGACGCGGAACGGTGTTCGCTGATTTTCTGGCGGGGCAATACGGGCGTCCAGTTGCAGTACTACCGGAACCGCACGCCGCACCAGTTTGCAGCTCACCGAGTCACCCGAAACAAGCCCAGCTCGACGCCGGAAATCGCGCAGCTTCTCTCTCACGACAACGGTCGCTGGCAGCGGTCCTGGTTCGGACCGTTTGAGATTCGCTTCGAAAACGATCAGCTGATGCTCGTTCGAGGTGACCTGCCGTTTCTGCGCGTTGACTTTGAGGGGCTGCCGGAAGAGGTGATTGTCGATGGCAAACTCAAAGTGCGGCAGTGCGCGATGTACCGCTCGGATCCGCTTCCGCAAAAGCAGCTGACGCGATTCGACTTGCCGGCTGGCGCCAATCGGCTGTCCTCTGTGCAACCGGGAGCGCTGGAGTGGTCGAAGCCGGGCGAAGGCTCAAAATCGGCAGTTCTCAATCTCGATTCGGAATCCGGCCAGATCGAGCTGCGTGCCGGTTCGAGTGACACTGACGACGCCGTGACGGTCACTCCGGTCAGCCGCACAGGTCTGGCTGAGATTGTCTTTCGCGTGGTCCGATCGGATCCCGGAACCGGTGTGGTTCTGATGCGTGAGGACGGAGTGCCGTCATTCCGCGTCGGTTTTGAATGGGACTCGAATGGAAGCCGCCTGGCGGTAATGTCACAGGGCTACAACGAGCGTGTCATCGAGCGGGCGTTTGACCGGAACGCGTGGCCGATCGCCTGGACGGCGAATGATCAGTGGCTGCGAATCGTCGTCGGAGCCGGCACGAGGTCGCTGTGGATGAGTGAGGACGGCCAGAACTGGAGCTGGGTCGGCGACTCGATTATTCGTGGCGATACGCCTCCAATCACCGGAGTTGGTCTTTTCGCGATGAAGGGCGGGGATCGCGGAATCACGCTGTCTCACCTGGAAGTGCGGGAGTTTTCGGCTCTGAATTCGCTCGCCGATCAGGAGCTCCGCACGCGAGTCAAGGTCGACTCGTTTGGCACTCCGACGCTGCTTGATACGGGCACGTGGATGCAGCACGTCATCCAGTCTCAGCCGAAGGATGTCCAGGATTTTGAAGCGTGGCGGCAGGCGTGCGCGGTGGAGACGCTGCGGGCCGGATCGAACGAACGACTTGCGGCCGCGCTGCTCAACGGACTGCTGACTGAGCATCTTGCCGAAATCGAAGTTTCGGCGGGCGGCGATGATCCGCGATTTCTCTGGCGGATGCTCGGCGAGGCGTCTCTGACGCTGAACCTGTTCGACGCCCACATGGGGCAGCGATTCAGTCAGGTTGTCCATGAGGCGATTCGTCGTCGGCTTCTGAACAGGCTCGCCGCCGGGCAGCCTTTAGAAACGGTTTCTGGTGAGGCCGGGGCTGCCCGGATCGCAGAAGTCGGTTTGGCCGATGCGATCCATTCCGCCGAGTCTGTCACGGCCGCCGGCATGGCGGAGTTTCTGATGATGCCGTTCTGGAGTCAGCAGTCGACTTTGCTGACGCCGGAGAGTGCCGCTCAGCTGGAGTTATTGTCGCTTGTCCAGCGGCGCGAGGATGACCGGGTTCGCCAGCTTCTCGACCGGCTGACGTTCTGGAACAGCAACTCGCATCCGGCTCACGTCTGGTGGACGCCGCTGAATAACAGCTACTCGACGATGGCGTGGGCCGAGCTGACGTCGCATCGCTCAATTGACAATGATGGTCAGCTCGCTCGAGTCTGGCCGGGTCGCTGGAAGACGGAACTGGCTCCCATCGTTCACCCGCTGGCTCAAACGGTCAGCAAGGAAGCTTACAACGTCATGGCGGAGTTTCAGGCGGCGATCGCCGGCCGAGCGTACGCGGACGCGTGTCAGGTGATTTCGTCGAGCGCGACGTCGGACCTGCTCGGCCTGCTGCCGGACACGCAAGACGATCGGCTGCTGGTTTCGTTTTCGAATGCGGTCGCGCTGGCGATGGATCGCTACCCGGAACTCCGGTCGAGCATGAACGAAAAGTTCGGAGCCGTCGGCCAGCTTCGAGTCCGGCAGGCGATCGAAAATGGGGACTCAGACACGATCGAAGCGGCGGCAGTGCAGTTTTTCGGAACGGTGGCTGCGGCGGAAAGTGAGCAGTGGCTCGGCGATCAGGCGCTCGCAGCGGGACAGTTCGCGGCCGCGCGAGCCCACTACCGAGCGGCCCTGGCGGGCTTCCGGCAGAACCTCAACGTCGAAACGGCGGAGACGGCGGCACTGAACTCCCGCCTGGACATGACGGCGGCGATTCTCGGTCTCACCCCGGAAAACGCGAAGCCGCCGGGAGCGGACGTCGCACCGACACGCCCCGTCAATTTCGCCGGTGTCGAGTTGACGGCGGCTCAGTTTACGGAACTGAAGACCGAGCTGCTGGCCAGCGGAAACGCGACGGCGACCGCTGCCGGAACGCACGGAGCGATAGCCGCCTCTTCGGCCTTTCACATCGGCGCCCACGTTCCGCCACCGGGCGGCTTTGAACTGGTGAAGCGATCTCAGATTGACGGCGACGCTGGCGAACACGCCGGCCGGGCTGCTCCGGCGGATGTCAACTGGTTCGCGCGGCAGACGGCGGTCGAGACTGACGGGACGGAGGCGTTTCTCTGCAACCGTTTTCAGCTGACACGAATCGACCTCAACACGGGGCTGCCTACCTGGAAGCAGGAGCTGGGTGGCGATCACGGCAGTGTGAACTACTGGCCTCACCTGGCAATGCGACCGTTGCTGACAGCCTCGCGCGTGTTCTGTCGTCGCCTCACCAGGACCGGAACGGATCTGATCTGTTGCGACCGGGCGACCGGCAACATCGTGTGGAGACTTCAGACTCCGACGCTGCTGGTGTCCGATCCGCTGCTCATTCGGGACCGGCTGCAGATTTTCACAGTGACGACCGATGAGACTGGACCCGGGCTGCTGCGACTGCTGACTGTCGACGCGACGCGCGGTGTCGTGACCGACGATGTGGAGGTGCTGCGTTTGTTCGCCGACTCCAGTCTGCCGGCTCATCTGTGCCTGGCGACGGTTGATGACGATCGCATTTTCTTTTCCGTGTCGGGTTCGGTGGCGTGCTGCGATTCTCACGGGCAGTGTGTGTGGGTTCGGCAGCAGTCGTGGACTCCGCCGCTGCTCGATCCGATGCGACGGATTCGAGCGTGGCAGCCTCCGCTGATTCACGGTGAGACTGTGCTCGTGTCTCAACCGGGCATTGACGGCGTCGACTGTCTCGACCGGTCGAGTGGCCGGATTCTCTGGAGTCAAATGGTGCCTGGCCTGAAGCGGGTCGTTGGCCTTACCGGAGAACATCTGCTCGTTGAACGGCAGGACGGACTGGAATCGCTCGCGGTGAACGACGGTCGATCGTTGTGGCAGTACCACACGACGTCGCTGATGGATGCCGTCCTGGCGGGTCCACCGCTGAAGGTGGACGTCAAAGTGGTCCCCGGTGAGCCGCCTCCAGCCAGCGAGCTTCTGAAGCCGCAGTCGATTCTTGTCACTCGGTGGAACCAGCTTCCGAAAAATATCATGGAAGCGCGGCTGGTGTGGCTCGATCCGGAAACCGGCCAGGCCCTCGCCGAGCTGCCTCTGACCGAACTCAACAGCAAGGAAGTGGCCGTCGGTCCGTTCGTGACCAGCGGGGAGCGGGTGTGGCTGTACGGTGCTCAGGACCGCAAGGAAGCACGACGCATTCTGTACGAACTGGTCAAAACGGAAGCCCGGCAACCGACGCCGCTGATTGATGAATCGTGGGCGGCGTGGATGCCGGAGTTTCGTGAGTCCACGTATTTTCCAAACGGCACGTTCTCCGAACCTCACTTCACGACGACGGCCGTATCCGCGAACGTGCTCGACGGAGCTCGATCTGTGTCACCGGGATGGCTGGTCCAGGCCGCTCCGCAGCCGAACGAGGGCGGCTTCCGGCCGGACGTTCTCGGCCAGAAAAACGTCCTCGCCCTGAAACTGAATGCCAGGACTCTGACTGAGTTGCAGCTTGAGCAGAACTCGAAAGTTCCCGTGGACGCGGTGAGGCTGTTTCGAAAGGTGGTCGTTCCAGAAAGCCCCGGTGCCCGCCTGAGTTTCCGAGTCGGCCACGAACCAAAACAAAGCTGGAAGCTGTCGATCTGCCACGGCACCTGCCGGCTGCACAGTTCGATCATCGACGACACCACCGCGCCCGGTGGCTGGCAGACAGTCAATCTGGATCTCAGCGAGTACGCCGGCCAGACGATTCACCTGATCGTCAGCTGCTCGGCGGACACGTACCCGTCGCAGAACTGGATTTATCTGCAGGGCCCTGGCGATCCCGTGCCGTGACGCGCGGTCACGGAGCGATTCGCGAAATGCGGATTCGGGAGGGAGCGTCGCGCACCCACATCGAACGGCTACACGACTCGCATGATTCTCACGAGTCCGTCTGCGAAGACGACGGCAAACGTGACAGGCAGATGCGTCGGCACGACCGCGACCGGAAACTCGCGGTGCGACCACTCCAGCCGCGCGACCTGCGTTCCTTGAGTGTCCTCGACGATGCACGTGTCGCCGTCGACGCCAACCAGCAATCCATCCCGTGTGTAGCAGATTTTCGGGCGGCGAAGTTCCTTCATCAGAATGTCCGGCATGTCCCATTGCCCGTCGGGAAAAACGTAAACACCTCGCCCGCCCGACACCGCCAGCTCAAGGCCTGTCAGGGCGGGGGAAACAGCCATGTCAAAAATGCTCGACTCGATGTGCGCGTGATTCGTCACGTCTCCGGGCCCGATGATGTAAACCGTGTTGCCGATTCGAAGGAAGCATCGATTGTGAGCCGCGATCAGCTCGATATTCAGCTCACTGAGATCAGTAGCCTGAGTCAGCATGTGAGCGGCCACCGGATCGTCGATCGCCGAAACCAGCGAGCGGCTGCCAATCTGGTTTCCTTTCACGTCGTAACTTTCCAGACGCAGATCCGACTCGTCCCGGGCAACATGCCACGCCAGACCGCCGGCATCCCACGCCACGGCGACCGTCCCGTGAGCTCGAATCCACGGCGGCGCACCGAAGGTCGGCGGTCGACTGGCCGGCCCGCACGTGTAGGGCAGATTCCCTGGGACATGACAGACGACGATGCGGTCGTCGTGTCGAGGTGCCAGCAGTGGACGGGCCTGCTGAGTCGGCGTGTAATGCAGGCCGTCCACCGCCGGAGTGAACTGCCCGGTGTCCTCAAGCACGCTCCAGTCGAATTTCTTCGTCGAGAATCGTCCTGCCTCGTCGAAGCCCGCCAGGTACAACGACTTGTGTGTGGAAGCCACGGTCAGCTCTTCGAGCCGTTCCGTGCGGCGGGCATTCACCTGCTCAATCTGGATGTTCTCTGAAGTTGACGTCGTTCGTGTCGGCGATTGAGCGTGCTTTGTTCGAAAGCGGTCGCAGTCCCGCGCGAGCAGTCTGTCGCTGCGGTCCACCTCACGCAGCGCATTCAGAAGAGGTGCCGAACCGGCCGTGCCGCTCAGTAGCTGTCGCGAGGCTACCAGGCGAGCGGCGTCGGCGGTTTGAAGCCGGACCGAGCCATCCGGATAACTCGACGTGACGGCAGCAAGAACTTTGACGAGCCCGCTGGCCTGGCTCGATGAGCAATCTTCCCTGGCCAGTTCCTGTGCGTGACTGGCCGCCAGGCCGTGCGCACCCAGCTCACCGCTGAGCCGGAACCACTCGCTCAGACAGTCCTGTGGCTGGACCGACTGGTCCCAGCCGGAACGCAGTATCACGAGCGCCTGATCCGGCTCGTTCAGTTTCTCGCGAGTCAGTTTCGCCGCGTGCAGGTAGTTGCGACTGGCCCGGGCCTGTTTGATCGACTTCGACCAGCAGTCCCGCGCCGCTTCGGTCTGATCGAGTTTCTCGTGGAGCTTCGCGGCGTCTTCGAACCAGGCGTGTTGTTCGTAAATCTCGATGGCCTGGTGAAAGACGCCTCCCCGTTCCAGGCAGCGAGCGGCTTCGAGAGGCTGTTTGAGCCGATCGCGGTGCAGCGCAGCGGCTTCCAGAAAATGCCCGCCCTCTTCCAGAGTCCGCGCGGCCGCGTGATCGTCGCCGAGCAGATTGGCGAAGATGTAAGCCGCCCGCCGATGTCGACCCAGTTGAATCTCCCGGTTCGCCAGTTCGCGGTACTTCGCCAGCAGCTGGTGCTGAATCTCCCACGGAATGTCCCAGTAGTCGGCCGGACCGCTGCCGTGACCGGGCATGCGGAAGTCAATGTCCCGGTCGGCAAGTTCCGATCCCGGCCGGCTTCGACCGCGGTGCGACTCGTCGCCGCCAAACGGCAGCGCACGCCGCAGGCCGGCTTCCGGGTCCTTGTCGAGCAGACTCAGCAGCCGGTCGAGCGACTCTTTTCGCTTCTTCAGAATCGAATTGTCGAGGACCCGGCCGGCCCATTCATTCAGACCGTCGATCCACGTTCTTTTACCGGCTGTCTGAGGTGCCTTCGAAGTCAGGTCCTCGATTTTCTTTGCGATCGCATTTCGAAAATCCCCAAAGGCTTTTTTAACGGCGCCGGTTTGTGGTTCGCCTGGCTTCGGCGGCAGCTCATCGGTTCTGTCCGACTCGCTGCCAATGTCGTCCTGTCCGGCGTCAATTACATCCTCGGCCGAGGGCAACTCCGCAGCCGTGAGCGAGACCAGATGCCGGGCGAACGCCGGTCCCGGCTCGGAGCGGTCCCACTTCGTTTCCGACTCGCGCGGTGGTCGGAGCAGATCGGAAATTCTCAGCAGCCCGTCCGACTCAAACCCGAGCAGCCCGAACTGAGGATGCCAGGCAAGCAGCTCGCCACTCGGGAGCAGGGCGGCAATCTCGTGAGGCTCGGCCGGCGGTTCGATCGCGGCCTCGACCGGAAGATAGAGCCGCTCGGCCACGCAGCCCCACGGTCGTGCGAACCGGCGAACGATCGGGCAGATCGGCGCGGGAGCTGTCACAAGAACGCCGCAGATCGAGCCGCCCCGCGCGGGTTCGCGACCGGACGGCGGCTCGGCGATGACGCACAGCACAAGCGATGACGTCTCAACCTGCCAGAGCGAAATCTCTTCGAGCCAGCACGCGGGATCGTCACCAGCGATGAACCAGGCAACGGGCTCGCGCTGAGGCCCGCTGCGATATTCGATTCTCAACAGAGTCTTCATAAGACGCCGCGGCAGGCAGAACAGAAAGACAAAAGCCAGACCGCATTGTAGCCCCTGGAAAAAGTAGCGGCACGGCGCAAGCCGTCCGGTCAGAGCGCATTTTTCCATGCAAAACCGGGCGGCTCGCGCCGCTCCGCTAACGAAGGAAGGCGTGTGTGGCAGGGATGCCAGACTTCTGAGGTCGTGCTCATGTCATGTGCCGGTGATCTGGCGGCGAAAAATGAAGAACGCTGCGCCGAGCAGGCACAGGCCTGCCCAGAGGTAATCAAGAGTCAGCTTTTCTTTCATGTAGAAACTCGCGAATGGCACGAACACGGAAAGTGTGATGACCTCCTGAAGTATCTTGAGCTGTCCCAGCGTCATGACCTGATGCCCAACACGATTGGCCGGAACCTGCAGCAGATATTCAAAGAGAGCGATGCCCCAGCTCACCAGAGCGGCGATGATCCAGGGTTTGGACGACATATTCTTAAGGTGACCGTACCAGGCAAACGTCATGAAAATGTTGCTGCAGCAAAGCAGGACGACGGTGATCACGATGGGACGCATTGCTGGCTGCTCTGGCACAAAACGGAAAGCACGGCCGCCGCCGCCCCCCGACGGAGCGAAAGACGCTGGCCAATCAGAAGATTGTACAACCAGAGCCGGCGTTGAATGAAGAAGGAAGGCGCGGCCGAAAGGGCTTTGCAGCAATGCTGTGTTGGGTGCCTTTGTCAACGAGTTGACTGGATCAGCGAGTGGGCCAAATAGTCCGGCATTCCGATTTCGAATACCGATCGCCGATTCGGCTGGTGACCCGCAAGTACCAATGTGGCGATGGCGCGTCCATGTAAAGCAGCAAACCATTTGACAGCACGGCACCAATTAACGGCCAGAAATCAGTCGTGACTACGTCGAGAACTTTGGCACCCTTGCACTGCTCATTGACATCAGCGAGGACCAGTGTGTCGTCGAGAGACACCGGACAGAGAACGCCGCGCCAATCGTCGTCGGTGGCAGCTAACTGAAACGCAATACCGTTTTCCAAAGCGATGTAAGCGTCGCAGACAGAAAACCCATCGAGTTGCTGCCACGTAGATCTGAGTACGCCGCGAATTTCAACGCCGACAACGTCTATGGAATTGAGCGCCATCGCAACTACCTGAGGCCTGCAACGAGTTGTGTGGCCGACGTCGCTCCTGAACGAAGCTGGGTGGCACGACCAGAATGGTTGGGTGCCGCAGGCACAGGATACTGCATCCTCAGCTTCCGAAAAATTAACGGCTCACTTTGATCGAGCACGCATGATGAGGCATCCTGTCGCTTCACGACCCACCCATTCCGGGCGGGCCACCCAGCGGCGTGAGCGGATGTGAATTCGAAAACAGTGAGGGACGGTACGTCGAGACGCACTCGTTGACTACGCTCCTTGCGGTCCAGGATTGATGGTGGCATGGCGAGCCGGTCGAGTCATCCGGCGGTGGAACCACCAGAAGCCGATCGCCATCAAGACGAGCACCGCAGGGATGATCAGCTCGTTGTACGTACCGGGGCGGACGCCGGGTTCCAGAACCGAAATCCTGGGGGTCGCCGGATCATAGTACACATCGACGACCTTTCCTTTGGGATACCGCCGCGCCACTCGATCCGCGTCGTCACGATCAGACATCATTTCCATTTCACCAAAGCCGACGTGGTTGCCCGTCAATGTCCGGCCGTCGATCTCGTAGGTGTAGAGCACGTCGCAGGAACCTCCCCCGACCGTTGTCGAGAACACCGTTCCTTTCACCGTCGGCCATGTCGGACTCCGCCTCGCCCGGTCAAGTTCGAGCAGGCCGTGAACGAACAATCCCAGGCAGGCAAGGACAAAAACACCGCAGAAGATCGACACGACCCATTGGTTGTCCTCGAACTGCGGTTCATGGTTGCCTCGGTGTCGAGCTGGGTCGGGCTTTTTTTGACGGGCTGCTATCGGGCGGGCCGGGCGATTCCGAAGGCGCTGGTGGCTGCGTGGCCGGACAGGACTGCGGTCACGTCGCGGCAGACCAGGTCGACGACTCGTTCCTGAGCTTCCTCGCTGAACGCGCCGATGTGGGGAGTCAGGATCACATTGGCCATGTCGTCGAGCGGGCCGCGGACGGGGGGTTCGGTTTCCCGGACGTCCAGGGCGGCGGCGGCGATCTCGCCGGTCTGGAGGGCGGCGATCAGGGCGGCTTCGTCGACGACCTCGCCGCGAGCCGCGTTCACGAACCAGGCTGTCGGTTTCATCGCGGCAAATTGACGCTCGCCAAACAGGCCGCGCGTCGAGTCCAGCAGCGGCACGTGGACGCTGACCGCGTCGGATTCGGCGAGCAGTTTTTCCAGCGAGACGGATTCCGCACCGGCGTCTTCGAAGACCTCGGCGGGAAGGAATTCATCGTGTGCCAGCAGTCGCATGCCGAACGCGCGGGCTCGCTCGGCGACGAGTCGTCCGATCCGGCCGAAGCCGACGATGCCCAGCGTGCGTCCGGAGAGTTCGACGCCGGTAAATGTCCTGCGGTCCCAGCCGCCGGTTCGCGTGTCGGACCACGCCGCGGGGATTCGCCGAGCCAGCGACAGCAGCAGACCGAGCACCAGTTCCGCGACCGACAGGGAATTCTCGGCCGGAGCGTAAGACACAACGATGCCGGCTGCCGCCGCGGCTTCCGTGTCGACATTGTCGAGTCCGGCGCCAGCTCGCGCGATGATCTCCAGACGGCTGGCCTGTTCGATGAGCTCGCGCGTGATCTGTGTCTGGTTCCTGACGACGACGGCTCGCGCATCCGCCAGCCTCGCCGCCAGGTTCGGGCTGCTCCACAAGTCGGGTTCGAACGCGACGTCGTGAGTCTCACGCAACCGCGTCATGGCCACGCCGGCGATGTTCTCTGTGACCAGGATGTCTGCCACGGTTGCTCCTTCTTTTCCATTTTTCAACTGACCTGAAGTGTGAGCCGTAAGTGTCTTCCTGGCGGGAGGGCGAGACTCCTGCCGA
>JAQBVJ010000165.1 GCA_027623235.1 Planctomycetota bacterium | reverse complement strand
GTCCACAGCGGCGAGGTCCCATATTGATAGTCGAACCAAGCCCCAAGGCCGGCCGGAACAGCCAGCTCCATGGCAATTGAGGTCACCTGATGAGCACGCCGCATGGCCTGCCCGATCGATTGGTGCTCGTCGGAATTCATTGTTCTCTCCGGATGAAACCGCTGTACTGAGAGGTCTCCGGGCCACGTCAACCAGCGGTCACGCGTGAACCCTCCACGAGAGGGCGGGCATACTATGGAGGCGTTTTCAACCTGTCAAAGAACAGGAAAGGCGGATCCGGGAGATTTCCCAATTCCGGGATCGGATGCCTGTCAGCCAGGAAGCCTCGCGAGCGGGGAGGAGGGTGTTTGGAGAACCCCTTGCCATGGCGATGTTGGATCTGCAGGTGCGGATTTGTCATGAGTTATTTGTCAATTCTCATTTGTCATCGTCACTTCTCAATGACAAATGACTAATGCCAGATAACTAATGACAAATCCAACGGGCTTGATCCTGAGAGCGAGCCTTCCACCAGCGACCGCTCCGAGTGGTCCGCCTGAATGGACGATTTGCAAAACTTCCGCGAACCCTCACCCAGCCTCTTGCCGGCTCGCCTCAACGTGGTAGCATGACTCGCAGACCTCTACCGGGTTTGATTCGGACGCTCAAAATTGTTGACCCTACAAGTTTGACCCCCGGGTGCGCGTGACTGTTCGGCTTTGAGTCATGCCGTTTTCGTACGGACGGCTCGTCCCGGACGCCGGGTGCCCACCTTAAAACAACGGGTCTAAACACGATCGTCCTACGGCTCGGTGGAGGTCTTTTTGTGCGCGGATTCAAGCTCCGCAGGGATCGTTGATCATGGGAAACCTGTACAAGTCAGAGAAAAAGTGGCGACTTGTCTACACGCGATCAGAAAAAATTCATCGTGCCAGGCAACTGGGAATGGACTACCCCCGCAAAGGCCAGACACAAATGCTCGCCCGAGAAGCGATCAACGTTCTCTTCGTTTGCAGCATGAACCGCTGGCGAAGTCCGACCGCAGAAAAGACGTACGCAAAGCACGATCTTGTGAACGCTCGATCGGCCGGACTCGGCAAGGCGGCCGCAAGGACCATTTCCGCGGCCGACCTGAAATGAGCAGACGTAATTCTGGTGATGGAAGAAAAGCACCGGCAGAAACTGGTGACTCGTTTTCCGGCAGAGCTGAGGTACTCGGAAATCCACGTTCTCGACATTCCGGATGACTATCAATATATGGATCCGGAGCTGGTCAAGCTGATTCGAGAATCTGTCGACCCAATCCTTGCCAAATGGTGCGCTTGAACCGGGAATTGCCTCATGGGCCTGTTTGATCATCTCGAAACTGAGAATCTTGAGGCCGCGAAACCGCTGGCGGCTCGAATGAGACCGCGGTCGCTCGCCGAATTCGTCGGGCAGGAGCATTTTCTTGGTGAGGGAAAACTGCTTCGAAGAATCCTTGCGGCCGACCGTCTTTCGTCCGTCATCTTTTACGGGCCGCCCGGCTGCGGCAAAACATCACTCGCCGAGGTCATCGCGTCTCAAACAAAATCCGTTTTCGCGCGGGTCAACGCCGCTTCCGTCGGCGTCAAAGAAGTCCGCGAGCTGCTCAGCAAGGCCGATGATCGACTGAAAGCATCTGGCGAACGAACGCTGCTGTTCATCGACGAGCTGCACCACTTCAATCGGACTCAGCAGGATGTTCTCCTCCCGGACGTTGAGTCGGGAGTCGTGCGGCTGATCGGGGCGACGACAGAGAACCCGTTCTTCTCGCTCGTTTCGCCGCTGGTCAGTCGGAGCCAGGTGTTCGAGTTCAAGCCGGTCGAAGCTGCGGCCGTGCGGGTCGTGCTCGAACGGGCGCTCGCCGATCGAGAACGTGGCCTTGGGAAGCTCGGCGTGACGGCAACGGATGAGGCTCTTGATTTTCTGGCGGAAGTTTCCGACGGCGATGTGCGCCGCGGATTGTCGGCGCTGGAGATCGGGGCGCTGTCCGTCTGTGGCGAGACTCCCTCATCCGGCCTTCGGCCACCTTCTCCCTCAAAAGGGGGAGAAGGGACGCGGGTGATCGATCTCGAAACCGCGCAGGAATCCATCCAGAAAAAGGCCATCCAGTACGACGACGACGTCCACTACGACGCGGCGAGTGCCCTCATCAAAAGTATGCGGGGCAGCGATCCGGACGCGGCGGTCTACTGGCTCGGACGAATGCTGGAGGCCGGCGAGGATCCGCGGTTTCTGGCGCGGCGGATTGTCATTGCCGCTTCTGAGGACGTCGGCAATGCGGATCCGCAGGCTCTTGTCGTGGCGAATGCGGCGGCTCAGGCGACTCTGATGATCGGCATGCCGGAGTGCCGCATCATGCTCAGCCAGGCCGCGGTCTATGTGGCCCTCGCCCCGAAATCGAATGCCAGCTACACGGCCATCAATGAGGCGATGCAGGACGTCCGCGAACGGCGAGTGCTTCCCGTGCCGACACATCTTCAGGACGGCCACTACAAAGGGGCCGAGCGGCTCGGCCACGGCGAGGGCTACGAGTACGCTCACGATTCGAAAGACGGCTGGGTCGATCAGGACTACCTGGGAGTCGACCGCAGCTACTACCGCCCGGTCGATCGCGGCTTCGAAGTCGAGCTGAAAAAGCGGCTCGACGAATTCAAGGCGAAGCGGACCCGAGCTCCTTAGGTGCTCTTGTGGCCACAAGACGACGCAAAAGTAGAAATCCGTTCTGTGAATTTTGTGCTGTTTTGCGGCCATCGTTACTCGTAAATCCAACCGCTACGTTTCCGACTCGTCATCTCCCGGCCCGACTTCCGCCAGGTCCGCGTCCTTCGATTTCAGTCCGAGGAAGATGCGACGCCGCAGTGGGTTGCGATTGTCGGTGAACTCGGCGCCGAGTGGCTGCGAATTCTCCAGCTGAACCGCCAGCTCGTGAAACTTCGCGTCGAGATCGTCAGCGTAGTGGACCAGCATCGCCTCGGGCGTGCTTGGCGGAACGGGCGAGCCCCACTCGGGGATCCCCTGGTGCGAGACGATCATGTGCTCCAGGCGGAGGACGGTTTCCTCGTCGAGCTCCGGAATCTCGCCGGCCTTTTTGAGCATCATGTCGCGGCCGATGAGGATGTGTCCGACCAGGCGGCCGCGCGGTGTGTACTCCCAGCCGCCCGGCTTGAAAGCCAGTTCTTCCATCTTGCCGATGTCGTGCAGGACGGCTCCGGCAACGACCAGCGACTTCGACAGCGGCGGGGTCATTTCCGTGTAATAAGCCGAGTATTTATCGGCGAGGAAGATCGCCGTTTTGACGACCGACAGCGTGTGCTCCAGATAGCCGCCCATGAACGCGTGGTGATTCCGCACGGCTGCCGCGTGCTGACGGATTCCCTCTGCGTTTTCATCGAGCATCTCCAGCACGAGCCGCTTGACAGGTTCCGCGTCCACGTGCTCCTCAACAAGCGAGAGCAGCTCCGCGAACATCTCATCGCGGTCGTAGCGCGAGGTGGCGAAAAAGCTGTCTGGGTCGAAGCCTGCCTCGCGGTCCGTGTCGATGGCCTCACGGAGACGATCGATGTCGATCTGCGGGCCGTAACTGCTTTCTTCGAACCGGCATCGAAGTTTGTAGAAACTGCCGACCTGCCAGGAGTCGCGGCAGGCCTCGAAAAAAGCGTTGTCGGCCCAGATCATCGCCGTCGCCGTGCGTTTCGCATCCTTGAACGAGACGCGGTAGTACGGCTTGTCGTCTCGCGTCCGTGCCTCGTCCTTTGAAGCGAGCATCGCGAACGTGTCACTGAGCTGGCCGGGAGCCATCTCAAAAAATCGGACAGCGGGAACGGCGGTGGACATCACAGAGCCTGCGGGACGCGGGATAAACGGATTTGCCAACAATCGTCGGCCCAGGTCGAACAGAAGACAACGAAGGAAACGAAGAGGAACGCCTGGCCGCGCGTCGCTTCGTTTTCTTTGTTCCCTTCTGTTTAAAAACCTTCATCAAGTCGGAAGTTATTTCACGTGGACCTGGACGAAGTTCAGCTCGCCCTGAAATTCGAATGGAGCTTTGTAAAGACCGACGGGTCCGCCGGTATCGCTGCCGACCTGCAGCCCGTCAATCGGTTGAACCGCCATCGGGCCGGGCGTTGCTCCAGTTGCTTTGACGCCCGCTCCTTCGATTGTGACATCGCCATTTTTTGCGAGGGTCAGTTCGATGATCGCCTCGCCGGCGGCAACTTTCTCCTGCGAGGCGACCGTCGTGACCTTGCTGCGGATGCGGGATGTAAACGTCAGTCGGCCGTCTTTGATGTAGAGCGAGTAGCCGTCCGCCTCACCGCCCTGAGCGACGATGACTCCGTCGCCCGTTGATTTGAGGTTCGCCTGGATCTGGATGGCTCGCCCCTGGACGAACGGGCCGGCCTCGCGGCTGATGTCGGCACCCGGCTTGAACGAGAAGTCTTTCTGCTTCTTGTTGTAGGCCGCGTTTTTCTTCGGACCTCGCCACATGCCCAGCGGCAGAACGTTGGCTCGCTTTGCCCAGGCGGTCCAGGTCTCGTCGAGCTGCTTGACCAGGTCCGGCATCTTGTCCGCCAGGTCGTGCATCTCGGTGCGGTCTTTTGACATGTCGTACAGTTCCCACGGTCGGTTTTCTTTCGCGACGAGCTTCCATTTTCCGTCACGGATCGCGCGGTTGCCTTCGTGCTCCCAGAAAATCGGCTGCGGCCGGTCGAGCGATTTTCCGGAGAACGCCGGGGCGAGGCTGACTCCTTCGAGCGGCGTGATGTCGATGAGCGTTCCGAACGGTTTGTCCGGCTCGACACCCGGCCGTGCGGTCAGGATGTCAACGGGATACTCGGCACCCGAAACAGCGACGCACGTTGCCGCGATGTCGATGAGGTGACCGGGCTGCCGTTCGAGTTCCCCGTGCCGCTTGATCCCCTTCGGCCAGTGAGCGATCAGCGGCGTCGAGATTCCGCCTTCGTGCACGAAGTGTTTGTACTCACGAAACGGGGTGTTGCTGACGTTGGCCCAGTTCAGACCGTAGGCAATGTACGTGTCTTCGGGGCCGGGCATGACGCCGGGGCCGGTGAGCGTCGGCACGCCCGCGCGATTCTGTTTCGGGACAACGTCGAGCCGGATCGTGTCGGCCGCGATCTTCGGCAGTGAAGCCTCGACCGGACGCTTGAAGTCACCCTGCCGGCCATTGCCCTCCTGGCAGCCTCCGTTGTCCTGCATGAACAGGATCAGCGTATTGTCAAACTGGTCGTGCTTCTTCAGCGAGCCGACGATCCGGCCGATGCCCTGGTCCATGTTGTCGACCATGGCGGCGTAGACCTCCATGCAGCGTGACTCCCAGGCTTTGTGCTCGACCTGATCCCATTTCCCAATGAGAGGCGCCTCGTCAATGCTCTCATCGATCAGCCCGAGTTCGACCACGCGCTTCGCCCGCGCCGCATGCGTCGGCGAGTAACCGCCGTCGTATTTTCCCTTGTATTTGGCGATGTCTTTTTCCAGAGCGTGCATCGGCCAGTGCGCCGCCGTGTAGGCCACGTACAGGAAAAACGGCTTGTCGGAATCGCTGTTGCCCGCGCAGTGCTCGTCGATAAACCGCACGGCGTGATCGCTGATCGCATCCGTGTAGTAGTACTGCTCAGGCTGGTATTCCGGATCGGCGAACGGCGAGATGTTCTGATTGCCTCGCGTCAGCGTGCCAGGATCGTAAAAGCTGCCGGCTCCGGTGATCGTCCCGTAAAACTTCTCGAAGCCGCGCTGCAGCGGCCAGTTGTGTTTCGGTCCGTCCGGCTGAACGTGCTTTGTGACGTGCCACTTGCCGACGCCGTACGTCGAGTAACCGGCAGGCCTGAGCACTTCGGCGATCGTCCGCGAGCTATTGTTGAGGTCACCGCGATAACCATCGTGGCCTCGGTCAGTCGTCATCCAGCCGATGCCTGCCTGGTGCGGATAGAGTCCGCTCAACAGACACGCGCGCGTCGGACAGCAGCGGCCCGTGTTGTAAAACTGAGTGAACCGCAATCCGCCCTCAGCGAGGCCGTTGAGGTTCGGCGTGTTGATCTCACCGCCGTAACAGCCGATGTCCGAATACCCCATGTCATCGGCCAGGACGACGATGATGTTCGGCCGGTCCGCGGCGACCGCGACCGCGCACGAGATCTGCAGGCTCAGCACGGCGACGGCAGGAAAAACGATCGCCAGGATTCTGAACGAAGAGCGGAACGCTGCAAAAAACGGAAACATGCGGGAGCCTCGTTAGATTTGCCTGGCGATGTCTGCGAACTGCAATCGCCTGCGACGGCAGTAATGCGGGCATTCTCATGGGGCGGTCGGACGTAGTCAATTCTGAGCGGCGCTGCCGTCCGATTGGAAAGTGGGGTAAGCTTCCAGCTTGCCGAGCCCGAAGATCGCAAGCTGGAAGCTTACGCCACGATATATTCTCAACCTCGGAGCGAAAGGCGACTATCAGGCGGAGCCTGACCTACTGTGTCTTCCAGAATGACGGGAAGAAGAGCACGAGGATGGCGAACAGCTCCAGCCGGCCGAGCAGCATCAGCAGTGAAAGCAGCAGCTTGCTCTGCGGTGCAAAGAGCGCGTAGTTCATTGTCGGTCCGACAGCTCCGACGCCAGGGCCGATGTTGTTCAGGATGGCCGCCACGGCGCTCGCTGAGTCCAGGAGCTGCGTCCGGCCGCCGCTGTCCTGGTGAGCCCACGCGTCGCCGGGTTCAATCGCGGCCAGCAGCAGCCAGCTCGCCACGAAGATCACCAGGATCAGGCAGAAGTAGACGACCACTTCGTGCCTCAGCGATTTGTCGAGGTTGACGCCGGAGACTCGCAGAGGTCTCACCACGTTGGGTCGGAACGAGGTTTCGACTTCCAGCTTCAGGATTTTTGCGAACAACAGAAACCGTGCGACCTTGACTCCGCCACCCGTTGAGCCTGCGCAGCCGCCGACGAACATCAACCCGATCAGCAGAGCCCTCGAAAAATCGTTCCATTGATCAAAGTCCGCGGTGCCGAAGCCGGTCGTGGTCGTGATCGAGACCGTCGCGAAGGCGGCGTGACGAATCGAATCCGCGGCGTGCTCGAACTGCCCGTTCCGCATCAGGCTTCCAAACAGAAGCGCGGTCGCCACAAACAGGATCGACAGGTAGAGCCGGTATTCCGGATCGCGGAATAGCGGAGCGAAGCGGGCTGCCAGCGACTTTCGGCTGCCGTCCGAATTTCGTCCGCCGCTCAGCACAAGGTAATACAGCGTGAAGTTCGTCCCGGCGAAAACCATGAAGAGGATGACGGTCCACTCGATGACCGCACTGTTGTAATGGCCGAGGCTGGCGTTCCAGGTACTGAACCCTCCCGTCGCCATCGTTCCGAATGTGTGGCAGAGCGAGTCGTAAAACGTCATTCCCTCAAACATCAGCACGACGGCAAGGATCGCGCTGAGTCCGACATAAATCAGCCACATGGCGACGGCCGTTTCGCGAATTCTCGGCCGGACCGTTTCCGTGATCGGACCGGGAACCTCGCGCCGCATGAGCGCTTTGCCGCCGGCTCCAAGCTGGCCGAGAATCGCGACAAACAGCACGATGATGCCCATTCCGCCGAGCCAGTGAGTAAAGCATCGCCAGAACATGATGCAACGCGGAACCAGCTTCGCCGGCGCCGACTCATCAATTGTTCCGTCTGGTCCGGGGCGAGGTGCTTCCAGGTGAGTCAGCACGGACGCTCCGGTCGTCGTGAATCCGGAGATCGATTCAAAAATGCAGTCGGCAATGGTCACCTCGATGACCTTGTCTCCCGCGTGTCGCTGTGTCCCGGACAGCAGAAACGGCAGTGCTCCCAGGATTCCCGCGAGCATCCAGCCGAGCCCGACAACGGCGAAAGCCTCTTTCCGAAGAATCGCGCTTTGATCGCGTCGCCCGAACAGGTACAGCACCAGGCCGGACGCGACGCTGATCGCGATCGCCTGGCAGAGTCCGTAAAACCCGGCCGATTCGAATTCGGGAGTCTCTCCACAGAACGGAAACGCCCAGGGCAGGCTGAACACCATCGACCCGCCCACAAGCATTGAGAGCAGCCCGAGCATCCGACAAAGCAGCAGCCACTTCACGAGCGGCCTCCGGAACGAGAGGCATCACCGGCCCGACCCCACGCTCGCCGGCGAGACACGACTGCCGGGAAAGCGGACGAACAATCCGCTCTCTCTTGAATTTCGGGATTGCGGAGCATGTCAGTAATTTGCACGGGACAACCGTTAGCGTCATGGGCAGATTGGGCGAGTAGTCTATCCGCTGCGGCGCTCTCTACCAGAGTGCGTGCCTGTGGTGTGAAAGACGGGGGGCCAGTGAGCCCTGGCATGCGCAAATCGGTCGATCGAGGCCAGCCGCGTGAAGGGTGTCGACTGTTCCGGCTTCATTCCTCCAGGTAGATCTTGACCTGGTTACGAACGCCCAGCAGCTTGTCGAACGCGGCGGAATCCAATGTCCCCCTGCCTGTTATTAGAACGGAGGGATCAGGAGCGAAGGCGGGGGCGGCAATCATTCGCTGGCTCCAGCGATCCCGAATTTCCCCGCACGGACGTGCTCTCTCCGATGATGAAGCGACAAAGTCAAATTCCACGTCGTCGTAACCACCGATTTGCTTGAGGGAACGTTGAGCGATGAAACGAACGGCGTCGTAGTTGTCATTCATCAGCAGCGCCAGATACGGGGGCAGCCAGTGCTCCGAGGAGGCCTTTCGCGCCGGCTCCCAGCCCATGTGCCACGCAATCAACGCCCGCTGGCCCGCGTCGCCACTGAGCGCCAAATTCACCGACAGTGCGACATTTTTCAAGTCGTCGCTCATTGGCGGAGTTGGGTGGCCGTACCAGTCTGCGAGAAAACCGGCGGTCCACTTGAGAGTCTTATTCAGGTGGCAAAGATTGCAGGCGTTGGGCCTTCGGTTTGCCAGTGTTTCTTTCACAGACGGGCTGCTCACTGTGTGGCTGCGTGTTGCTTTGAGAACGCCGTAGGTCGTGTTCGGCATGTGACAATTGTAACACGCGCTGCCTTGTGACATCGGCGCGTGGTGTGTGTGGGCGGCGATTCTGTCTTCCGATCGAAACTCGGAATGACATTGAAGACACGCTTCATCGCCGCGCATCCGCGGTTTGAGTTGATCGTCGGCCCAGTCTTTGCGAGGCCGCGGATCGTCGTCCGCCGGATGCATCTGGTGGCAGGAAAAACAGGACAGTTTCCCTCGTTGATAGCAGGGCGATTCAATCAGACCGTTGAACTCCCGCCCGGTCACTCGCACCATTCCGTCAGACCAGAACTGGTCTGTGTTATTGCCATCCGCCCTGATCTGGAGCTTCTCGCCAAGATTGTCCCCCGGGCGATAAGTGGACCCGGAAGTCATCTGAGCCATGTGGAAGTCGCCGCCGATCTCATATTTCTGCACGGAGTGGCATTGGCCGCACACTTCAGAGGACCGCTGGTGAGTCAAGCTGGACGGATTAACGATCCTGTCGGACGCGAGTTCGCTCGCTGCACCGCGGCGAAACTGAACATGGGCTTCACCGGGACCATGGCACGCCTCGCACGCGATTCCGAACTCAGCGACACGAGTTGGGATTTCCTCATCGTCGAGGTGCGGTTGTGGGCGAGTGGTGTGACAAGTTGCGCACGTTTCGTTCCATCGCCCAAACTCAAACAATGATTGATCAGAAGTCGCCAGATGAGCATCGGATGCATCCACCGGGGGGATCAGAAATGCCATCCCGCGTGGAATCCATCGTTGTTCCGGTATCAACCAGAGAAAGGGAAAGATCGCGAGCTGCCGACCTCTGCCGGTCGACAGCCAGTAAATCTGCATGTGATGCGAGCCCGTACAAAGGACGACCTGACGACGCAGCGATTCGACGGCCCCCTGCTCGCCCGGAACGGCTTTTTCAAACTCGACCCAGAACTGGTCCTTGTCCCGACCAATACGATAGCTCTTGCCGTTCAACTCCAGTTCGCTGCCGCCAAAATCGCCCACGATCGATTCGGGCGAGGCGACCTGAGTCATCGTGCGGTGGTAGGAATCGTGCCATGTGGCATGCTGATGCTCGTGACATTTCTGGCAGGAATCCGAACCGACGTAACCCGCGGTCCGGGCCGCGACCGGTCGAGCTTCAGGCCCCGCCGTGAAGCCCGCGCTGGCGTTCAGATCAAGTTCCTCTTCGGCGTCCTGCTGGCTATTGACGATCACGAACAGCACCGTGACAACTGCGCCAGACAGGATCGCCGCGCAACCACTTTTCGCCAGGAACGAAAACCGGGAACGTTGCGGGCTGTTTTCGCCTTCCGCTGAGGAATCAGAAGAACCGGAGCACACAATGACCTCAAGGATCTGGACATGCCTGTGGCATTAATCGGCCAACACTGCAGGAACTTGCGACAACAAAACGATCACCCGCCGCTGGCGAGGACTCAGCACGTTCGAACTGGTGCCTCAGCCGTTTCAAGCACCTCTCCGGTCTCACATCGAATCTGATCGACGCGGAATGGCTTCCGCTGGTGACGAGGCTGATTAAATGTCAAGCTCCCGCGAGGCCTGCAGAATAGTCGCGTGTTCAATCGAACTTCCACCCCGACCCCAACGGCCACCCCGACCCCTCAATGAAACAGCCAGCCGACTCACCGAAACGCCAGCGTTCGTCAGAATGGCGAGACGCTGTGCGCCAGAAACAGTTTCTGGACGTGATCTCGCGTGACGAGGCGGACGAGAGATTTCGCGAGCATTTGAATCTCGAACGACTCGGCGCAGAAGATGTCTCCTTAATACTGTCACTCGGCCGGGTTCTCGCTGAGGACGTCGTTTCGCCGATCGACGTGCCTGCCTTTGACCGGTCCAACGTGGACGGCTTCGCGGTTCGATCTGCCGACACCGTCGGAGCTCAGGAAGAGGTACCGAGACTGCTTTCGGTCAACGACGAGGTGCTGTCGCCGGGCGCCGCACCGACTCAGGAAGTCGCTCCTGGAACGGCAACACCGATCGCCACAGGAGGCATGGTGCCTCGCGGCGCGGATGCGGTCGTCATGATTGAGCACACCGAGCCGGTTGATTCCGGATCGGAGAACAGCGGCAGCGGCGACGGCGACGCGGAAACACGGTTGCGGGTTTTCCGCTCGGCGTCACCCGGGCAGTTCATCACAGCGGCCGGATCGGACATCGCACGCGGCGAGACTGTTCTACGAGCCGGCGAGATTTTGACATCGCGAGAGATCGGCGTCCTCGCAGCGCTCGGCCTGACTTCCGTTTTGGTTCGAGTTCGACCGCGGGTTGCCGTCATCTCGACCGGAAATGAAATCGTGGCGCCTGGCGAGGATCTGCCGCTCGGCTCGGTTTACGACTCGAACGCCGCGATTCTGACGGCCGCACTGATCGAACTCGGTTGCGAGCCCGTTCCGCTGGGCACCGTGCGGGACGACGTTGACCAGCTTCGCTCGATCGTCAAGGGAGCACTCGACTGCGACGCGATCATTCTCTCGGGCGGAACATCGAAGGGCGCGGGCGATCTGTCGTACGTTGTCGTCAGCGAACTTTCGGATCCCGGCATTGTCGCGCACGGGGTCGCGCTCAAACCCGGCAAGCCGATCTGCCTCGCTGTGACCGACGGCAAGCCGGTCGTCGTCCTGCCCGGTTTTCCAACGTCGGCAATTTTCACGTTTCACGAGTTCGTCGCGCCGGTGCTGCGTGAACTCGCCGGTCTTCCGCCGAAGACGCGGCAGAGTGTCGAAGCCGCCCTGCCCGTCCGAGTCAACTCGGACCGCGGCCGCACGGAGTATCTGCTGGTCAGCCTCGTGCGGGGTGAGTCCGGACTCACGGCCTGGCCGATGGGCAAAGGCTCGGGTTCAGTGACGACGTTTTCACTGGCCGACGGCTTCATCAAAGTCGACCAGCACACGGAAATCCTCGACGAAGGCGCGACCGTCTCGGTGCAGCTTCTGGGCGCGAGCCTGGAACCGGCCGACCTGGTCGTGATCGGCAGTCACTGCGTTGGACTCGACCTGCTGCTGAGCGAACTGCGTCGGCGCGGCGTCACCTCGAAGGTGCTTCACGTGGGCAGTCAGGGCGGAGCGACCGCCGCGCGGCGCGGTGAGTGCGACATTGCCGGAGTCCACCTGATGGACCCTCAAACCGGCGAGTACAACCGGCACCTGCTGACAGAAAACGTGACTCTCGTTAAGGGTTACGGGCGTCGGCAGGGGATCGTTTTCCGCCTGGGAGACGATCGCTTTGAGGCCGCGGCCTCACCACAGGAAGCCGTCGCGGCCGCGCTCGCCGATCCAGCCTGCTCGATGGTCAACCGCAATGCGGGCAGTGGAACGCGGATTCTGATCGACGGTCTGCTGGGCGACTCGCGGCCGCCTGGCTACACGAGTCAGACGAAATCCCACAACGCGGTTGCGACGGCCGTTGCTCAGCGGCGAGCTGACTGGGGAGTCGCCATCGACACCGTCGCCCGCACATACGGCCTCGGATTTCTGCCGCTTCAAGACGAGCACTACGACTTCCTGATCCCCGCCAGCCGGCGCGAACGACCGGCGGTGAAGGCGTTTCTGGAACTGCTCACCGAGTCGCGCATGCAGGCCGCACTCGGCGAGGCTGGCTTTCAGATTCGCACTCCGGGCTAGCGCCTTTCAGAGTTGGCCTTCCGGCCGACGATACAAGCACGACGCGCCAGCGAGTGAACCTGTGCGGGGCTCACTCGCTGGCGCGTCGTGCTTGTATGAAGTCCAATCTTGAAAGTGCTCTAGCCCCAGAACAAGCGACCGTTTTGGCACAAGTTTGTGAAACACCCGAAATCCCTGCTGAATTCCGC
>JAQBVJ010000164.1 GCA_027623235.1 Planctomycetota bacterium | reverse complement strand
CTACCAGACATTCCGAATCACCCGAGAACAAAACCGACTCTACCCCACCACCACCACATAGAGGAGTCCCGGTTGCGCCCAGCTGCTCCTTTCAGGCACAGAAATGACAACGGCCGTGTTCGTGCGACGTCTGGAGCTGCGGACGCACTGGCCGAACGAATTCAGAAGTGTCGTAGCGGCCCGCAAGGATATCCCGGACGTACTGCAGCCCCTTCGCGAAGTCGCACCATCCGAACGTGATGGATTCGATCTGGACGTACGGTGCGTCCGGAGTGTCCTGCTTCCTCAGCACGGCATACTCCTGCGCCCCGTCTGCTGATGTGGCGTCGTTCAGAAACAGGTAACCGCCGAGTTCGAATCCGCAGCAGCAGCACATCGTGTGTTCGGTCAGATACCGAGCAAGTTCCTCGGCGGAAGGGGTAGGTTGAACGCACCAGATTCTCTTATCGTGAAACATGATTCGGTCCCTCCTCAGTTCCACCGGCTGGCGCCGGTCAGTTGGCAGAACGTCACGGTCTGTTCTTCCGTCAGTTGACGTGCGAAGTACTGGTCAGATCGCTGCCAGAACAGCCGGAAGCGGTCATATCCTTCGCAAAACGCGAATGCCGACCCTGACATCCATCGCGGTGGCAGGACTTCCAGAAACCACCACCACGTTTCTTCATTGATGCGGACAACGCCGACTTCCTGATTCATCATTTGATTCATCAATTGAATCATCTCATCCAGTGACAGATCCCACGGCGGAAGTTCCTCGGGTTCGTCAGACATCAGCTCACTCATGAATTCGCGAAAGCTCTGCGGGTTCGATTGCTGTTTCATAATTCTCCTTCTTCTGTTCGCGGGTGCTGCCTCCGACAACGGCAGCGCAAGTTGAGTGAAGGGATCCGTGTCGGCCGGCCCCGGAGTGAAATGGGGCACGGCGAGTCAGGGTGGAGCCTTTGCCGCAGGCAAAGCAGCAGCGATCCGCGCACAGCGGTCGCGGACCTTGACCGCCGTGGCACAATGAAGAGGACCGGGCGACGAGAAAGAAAACCTCGTCAGCAAAACCAAAGCGTGCCACCGACCCTCAGCACGAATGCTGAACTGTGCTCGGGACCGGGTGACTCGTGGTGAACTCAGGCAGGCAGGAGTAAAGACCGAAGCCCAGTCAGTTACCACATTTCCGAGCAAACAGCAAAGAAATCAGCCGGTCGCACTCGCCGCCGTGATGCGATCCATGATTCACCTGGCTTCGTCGCCATCGAATGGGAGTCTGCTTTCGTCGGAGCCGGTCGTCGTCGGGGTCTCACCCGACCTGTCGGCCCCGACGATGACTGGCGGAGTCGAAAGCAGCACGATCGTCCCCTGGTTTCACCCGCAGCCGCACTTCCGATTCCCGGCTGCTTTCGTGGGTGAGGGAGTTGTCGGGTCTCTGTGCGAACTCCGCTTGACGTCTTGAATTCGAAAACCCAAGGCCGCTGGCCTTCAGCCTTCGCTGTGACCGGCATCGTTCCCGTCACCCGAGATCGGTACGGCCAGCAACCGCAGCCCGATACCAGCGGCGGTTGCGTATTCCGTGCGGGAGCTTGAACTCACAACGACGCCTATGACAAACCGATGACCTGCCGAGTTGAAGCTGCACCGATTGGGTCACCCGGTAACGCGGGAATCTGAATCGGGCGTCATTCGATTGGCGTATCAAAAGCTCCTTTTTGGATCGCCAAAGCTGTGGCAGGATGAGACATGGACGATCAACGATTCTCTCACCTTCCAGGTCAGAAACTGCCCGACGATTCCGACAGCAATCTGCTGATCATTCAGCCGGAAACGCTGCCGGCGCTGATCCGGAATGCCGGGACGAACGCGGAACGACGATTCCTGGAGTTCTTCACGGCTCACATTCGCAACCCCGGAACGCGACGGGTCTACGGACACGCGGTCGGACGCTTCTGCTACTGGTGCGAGTGCCGCGATGTATCGCTGCATCAGGTCTCCCCGTTCGTTGTCGCCGGCTACATCGAACAGCTCACCGGACAACTCAGTGCCCCGACCGTCAAGCTGCACCTGGCCGCGATCCGCATGCTGTTCGACTGGCTGGTGACCGGACACGTGATGCCGGTGAATCCTGCCGCTTCAGTGCGAGGGCCGAAGCACGTCGTTCGGAAAGGAAAGACACCAGTGCTGACGGCCGCGGAAGCCCGGCAGCTCCTGGACTCGATTGACGGCTCAAAGAGCGTGGGGCTCCGCGACCGGGCACTGATCGGAGTGATGGTCTACAGCTTCGCCCGGGTCTCAGCGACGATCGGTATGAACGTCGAAGACTGTTATCAACAGGGCCGCCGCATGTGGTTCCGCCTGCACGAGAAAGGTGGCAAACGCCACGACGTCCCGGCCCATCACAACGCGGAGGCCTATATCGACGCGTACATGACGGCCGCGCGTATCGCAGACGACCCGAAGTCACCGCTGTTCCGCACGGTCTCCCGGCATCGGTTGTTGACGCCGCATCGCATGCACCGGGCCGACGTCCTGCGCATGATCAAACGACGAGCGAGACAGGCTGGACTGGCAACACACATCTGCTGCCACACGTTCCGGGCGACGGGCATCACAGCTTACCTGGAGAACGGCGGCTCACTGGAACACGCCCAGCGCATCGCCGCTCACGAATCCGTCCGCACGACGAAGCTCTACGACCGCACATCCGACGCCATCACCCTCAACGAGATCGAACGGATCATCATCTGACGGACGCACTCATTGCTCACCCGCTTCCATCAACCCCACCGCGGAGCGGTTTAGTTCAACGTCCTTTGTCCAGCGCTTTCGCGGCGACTGTGGTCCAGGTTCAGAAGGCTGACGTCCACATGCCCTCGCGAGAGTTAAGCTTTGCTGACTCCGGACATTTGAGAGGCAGTTCGCCGAACATCTGTACTTGAAACGATTTGCCGCCGAGTAAAGCGCCCCGCAAGCTCTCGGCTTTCGGTGACGCCATGAGCTGCAGCTCTTTGTCGGAGGCGTTCCGGCAACAGCAACCGCAGGCATCGCGAAAGGCATTGCAGGCTCGCGAACGGCGATGGCGTCACGACCGGAGCATCCGCTTGGAGACCCTGTTCGGTCACACTGGAGCGTGCTGCAGTTTTCGTTCATTGACGAGGCATCGAGGCGTCAGCGCTGGTGGGCAGGGACTCTCCAACGGACGACTTCCAAGTGAGTCTTGTCGTCTTCGCCGCGATAGGAATATGAGGTAACCAGCGTACCATCGTCGAGCTGAACCGTCGGACCAAAGCCGCCTCCCTGGTACTTCCCGACCGGCGTCCGCGTGTCGAGCATGATGCGATCGTGCGCGAATTCGAACTCGAAGCCGTCGTCGGTTTCGTTGCCGATGATCGCTCGCACGCCGAGCGGCGGGTTAAGATCCCGGACGGTGAACGTAAGCAGCAGCCGCTTGTCTTGCAGCCGCAGCAGCGACATGTACATCTCGCCGTAGTCGCCGAGATCGCGGATGCGGTCGAACGTCTTCGCACCGTCGGCTGACGAAAACAAGATGAAATGGTCGGCTTGATCGTTGCCCGCTGTGATCGGACGGTCCTTGATCGGCAGTTCGTTGCTGTCGACGCGCACCAGCGCCCAGATTTTTCCCGACCGCGCCTGCCACAACCATGTCTCGCCACCGAAGAAGCCGTACTGGCTCTTGAACTCCTTCGGTTCGCACTTCTGCGACTTGTCCCAGGTCTGGCCGCCGTCGGTCGAGCGCCAGACGAAATACGGTCCGCCCCCACCGTCGTAATCAACACCGAGCAGCAGCGTCCCGTCGGCCAGTTCCAGCACGTTGCGAGTCGTGTGATTGCTGGCCTTCGGCTTGATCTGTTCCGATTCGACACGTGTCGATTGCCAGGTTCGGCCGCCGTCCGTCGAGCGATGCAGGAATCCGGTCGTGTAGCCCCATTCGTTGCGCACGTCTTGCGCCAGCAAATGGCCGGTGAGGAAGACGGTGCCGTTCTTGAGCACCGTCAAATACGGCTCGCGTCCGAGCAGATCGAGCGGCTGAGGGCCGGTCCATGTTCGGCCGCCATCCGACGAACGAAAGAGCAGCGTCTGCTCCATGACCTTGTTGCCATCGCGCTTGTGTTGATGAAACGCGGTCAGCAGCAGTTCGCCGCTGGGCAACTTCGCGATGCAGGGTTTGTAGTCATCCAGTTCGCCCAACGGAATTCGCTCGGCGACAAGTGTGTCCGCCGGAAGTAACTTTCGATCGGTCACAGCGATGTCGGCCGCGACCAGTCGGAACGAGTCCATTACGATCGACTGATCGACCTTGCCGTAGGCGTCGTCGCCACCCACGTGACCAAAGACGAAGATCCGGCCGTCGTTCGTTTGCACCGAGCGAGGGTAATAGGCCGTGCCGGGGACGTTGAGCTTGTTCCAAGTCTGGCCCGCGTCGCTGGTCCAGTGGATGCCGCTGGTCGCGATGTGGAGGATAGGACCTTCGCGCGTCGCGAGCAATTCCGGCTGGCCACTGTGCGGCAAAACCGACGGGCCGGCGTGTTGCGCGATCCACGTGTCGTCCGATTTCTTCAGTGTGCTCTGCCATCGTTTGGTGTCGTTCGCGCGACGGCAGATCGTCAGCAAATCGCCATTGGGGAGTTCCGCGATGTCGAACTCTTCGGTCCAACCGCCCCGTTGTTCGGCAAGAATCGCTGGTACGGGGCTATTCCAACTGCGCCCCTCATCGGACGAGATCAATAGCGCCGGTTCGACCACCGCACTGAATTCCGCCCGCGTCTGGCTGCCGGCCGGTGCGGATGCAACACCAGCCAGCAACACAATCCGTCCGTCGCGCAATACGCGGATGCGCCGCGGCCATGTTGAGAATTTCGCCGCGTCGATCGGCACTTCTGGTTTGCTCCAGGTCTTCGTGCCGTCACTCGACCGCTGCAAGAAGCCGGTCTGAGGCAAGTTCGGATCGTAGGGCAGATAGAACCCAAACACGCCACGGAGAATCGAGCCATCGGCCAACGCCGTTTGAGCTTCATTCGTGACGCCGTTCATGCACGACTTGAACCCGTCGGCACTGACCTGCCGCCACGTCTTCCCAGAATCACTCGAGCGGAGATGGACGTTTCGCAGATCAAGTCCGGTCATGTCGTAGCCGGGATGCCCCGGAGGTGGCCACGTCAGTTTGTGTTGAACTTCTTTCGGTGCTTGCGGACGCCCATCAACCGGCCCTGTCGCCTGCGTGAAACTGACCATCAGACTGCCGTCAGGCATTGTCCAGGCACCGACCCAACTCGTGAACCCCGGCTTCTGCGGCGAGTGATAAATCGTCTCCCGCTGGTGCTCGACGGCCGACATTTCGTCGGCTTGGCCTGTTTCAGCGAGGCCGGAAAGCAAGCAGGCAGCCAGCAGCACCCACGGTGAAGTGCGTCGCATGATCATCATCTCGCCCCGCGCGAGTCCTTGGTTCTTGATAACGGATTCAGTGGTGCCGGCCGGGTTGCATGACACTGTGGATGAAAGTCTGAATTGTTGGGGGTACTACCCGAATCAAACTCGATTCAACGTTCCGGTGGACCCGCCGAACGAATCGGTTTCGACACCGAGTCTTTGCAGGATGGTGACGAAGAGCTTCGCCAACGGCAGCTCTTCCACTTCCGGCTTGCTTTGCCAGCCGGCATCCGTGTCGATGCCTGCACCGGCCTGATTGTCTTCGTTGCCTTTGCCGAACTTGAGATAGCGGCCGTTCGTGAAGCCGAGGTTCTTGCCGCCGGCGGAGATGATCGGGTAGTTGCGCGAGAGGTGGAAGCTGCTGGAAGCTGAGCCGTGCATGGCCAGCGTGTTGTCGAGCATGTTGCCGTGACCGGTCGGCTCGGGAGTGTCCTTGAGTCTCTGTGCGAAACGTCCGAATTCTTCGGCCTGATAGCGGTTGTAGGTGCCAAGGTTCTGCCAGCCGCCCGGTTTCTTGACTTCATGTGTCAGGCCATGCGCGGCGCCCAGACCAACGGCTTGTGACAGCAGGTCGTGTGGGCCTTCGCCGTTTTCTCTGCCCAACTGAAACGTCGCCACGCGAGTCGAATCGCTCAGAAAGGCCAGATAGATCAGTTCATACATCGTCTGGAAATAAAGTCGGGCCTCTTTAGGCTCAGCATCCAGATGCAGGTTGCGGGTATCGACCTGAGGAATCGGAGTATCGATCCATCGTTGAGCCTTCGCCAGCTTCAACTCCGTATCACGCACTGCGTCAAGGTACTGCGTGAGAGTCTCTTGATCGCGACTGGAGAGTTGCCGTCCGAGTGAACGGGTATTATCAATCAGCAGATCGAGGGCACTCTTGCTTCTCGCCAGTCTTGCTGCGGCGTCCTTGCCACTCGTCACAAACAGCAGGTCGAAGATTTCCCTGGGCTTGTTCATCGCGGGAATCGGACGTCCTTCGCGATTGAAGGACTGAGTCTGGGCGCCACGCGGGCCGCCAACGCCGCCATTGGTCGACATGACCAGCGAGGAGTGTCGAGTGAAGTCGCCCGCGTGCTGCGCGTAGACCTGATCCAGCGAAATCGTATTCCGATACGGCCCGTTTCCACCAATTGGGGCGCCGGTCAAGTACTGGTCCGCATTCGAATGGCCATGAACGGATCTTGCGGCAGGATGCGACAGCCCGGAATAGATCGTGATATCGCTCCGCAGTGGCTCGAGCACGTCCAGCACTTTGGTCAAACGAAAGTCCTTCTCGCCGCCCTGGGGAAACCAGCTCCAGTCTTTCCATGCCGGATCGGACTTGAGCGGCAATCCAACACCATCCGGGTGATAGACGCTGACGAACCGTTTCGGAGTCTCATCTTTGGTTGGGCCGCCGACAGCAAACGTCTCAAACCAAGGCAAAGCCAGAGCGATTCCGGTGCCGTGCAGAAACGTTCTACGACTCAACAACATGGTCTTATCATTCATGGTCTTTTCCTGGCCGCTCATTTTGAGTTGAAAAGGTCACTGTTGATGATCAGGTGGATCAGGTCGCTCAGCCCATCATCCTGTCGTCTGAACTGGGCGGTCAAGCTGTCGATGTCGGCACTGTCGCCAAAAGTCAGCGGTCTGCCGAGTGCATACGCGGTCAGTTTATGGACCATCGCTTGGGAAAACTGATCTTGTCGGTCCGTCAACAGATAGCGTTTGAGTCCATCGATACCCGCCAGTGGCTGGCGATTAAACAGTTCTGACGTCGCATCGACAGGCCGGTTATTAAGGTGAGTCCGATATTCTCCGAGGGCATCGTAGTTCTCGAAAGCGATTCCCCACGGGTCGATCCGTGAATGACACGAGATACACGCCGGTTTGTTCCGGTGATTGATGATCCGCTCCTTCAGCGTCATCTTCAGAATCTCCGGGTCCGTGAGATCAACTTCCGGGACATTCGGCGGCGGTGGCGGCGGCGGATCGTCGAGGATGCGTTTTAGCATCCAGACGCCGCGCTTGAGGGGATGCGAATCCGTGCCGTCGGAGTTCATCGTCATGATCGCGGCACTCGTCAACAGGCCGCCGCGATGTGTTTGCGGAGTGATCGGCACTCGGCGGAAATGCGGGCCGAAGACCTTCGGAATCCGATAGTGCGCCGCCAGCCGTTCGTTGACGACTGCGTAGTCGGAATGCAAGAAGTCCATGACGCTGTGATTGTGCTCCAGGACTTCCTCGAAGAAAGCGACCGGCTCCTCCAGCATCGCGTCTTGCAATGAGCTGTCTGTGACATGAGTGACACTGTTCATCCTGTCCAATCCAAGCCACTGCTCAACGAAGTGCTGAGAGAATCGTCTTGAACGCGGATCAGCCAGCAAGCGTTTCACCTGCGCGGTCAGAACGTTTGGCTCTCTGAGTCTTCCCTGCTCCGCAAGTTCCAGTAGTTCGTCATCAGGGATACTGGACCACAAAAACACGGAGAGACGATTCGCAAACTCCAGCTCACTGATCCTTGCCGGAGAGTTCGTGTCGCCGGTGGTTACTCGTTGAGTCAGATAGAGAAACTCCGGGGTCGCCAGTGCGGTCGCCAGAACTTCCACCATGGCTTCTTCGAACGTCGCAAATTCCGGCCGGTATTTCGCAAACAAGGCCATGAACTGATCAACCTCCTGCGAGTTGACAGGTCGGCGCCAGACACGCCTTAGAAATCGACTCAGCACCTCGCGGCCGTAGATTTGTTCGTCGCTCTTGTTGGCGCTCTCAAAGAAGATGTCAGTGTGAGTTTTCGGCGGCCACTGCTCGTAAAACGGAGCGCTGATTTCGATGGTGTCGATCAGAACCTGGAGAGATTCTTCACCGTCGCGTGCATTGGACACATTGAGAATGTGCAGAAACTCGTCTCGCCGCGGAAAAGTCGGGGCGAGGTGTCGAAATGGGTTCCGCTGGATATCGCTAAGCGGGATGTGGAAGTCGATGAACTGAGGGTCGTCGGTTGACGCCGTCACGGGGATGTCGCGCTCGCTGATGACCTCCGAGAAACTTGCGTCGTTGCTGGTGTGGGCGCTGAAAATCAGACGCAGGCTGGCGTACTCGTCAGGGTTCATCGTCGAGCCACCTGCTCGAATGCGAACTCGCATGACGCCCTCATCGGGAAGAAAGCGATCCAGGTCGAGCTTCAGCTCGTTGGATCGAGGAAGAACCAGCACAACAGAAGATGCCGCTGGCGTTTGCCCGGCACCAGCCTCGTCCCGCGGCATCGCCTTTCCACCGGAGAAGTGAATGCCCTTGCCTGTCTCCCGATTCAACAGATGTTGCTGATTTTTGTGCGTTCGGTAACTTTCATCACTCTTATCGAATATCTTGGCATCCTTTCCGGACGCCGCCTTCTTCATCTCTTCCTTCATCGAAATAACGTAATTGACGGCCTTCGGACGCTCACCACTCACCGTGGCCCGCTTGATCGCTTTCAGTCCGATCTCACGGTAAATCTGAAACTGCATGACAGACATCTGCAGCAATTCCGAGCTGTTCTTGAAGCCGTCCCCAGATGCAGTCTCCGGCGGCAGCCCGTTCGCGATGGCATAAGGCAGACCAAGCAGGTCCTGCAGAGCATAGTTGTATTCGTAATTCGTCATCCGGCGAAAAGACGAATGCTCCTGGCTGTTACGACGCATGAGAGACGCCGTGTTCAGTTCTTTGCTAAGCCAATCAACGATGCGACCGCGATCTGCGTCGGCGAGCGCATAATCCAGTTCGTCTTCGGGGGGCATCTCTGATTTGCTGAGAGCGTTATAAACCTCGCGCCATCGCTCCACATCGGGGCCGGTCAGCAGATCAGGATTCAGTTGGTCGATGCGAAGCCTGCCCTCGGACTTGTCTGGCCCATGACAGGCCAGACAACTCTTCTTCAGAATCGGTCCCACCGATTCTTGAAAGAAAGCAACGTTCGCCTTCGGAATGGCGCCGGTCGCTTTCGCGGCCTCCTTCGTCTCCTTCAAGAATCTGGATTTTGCGCGTCCCTGTTCTTTGGCCGCATCCAAAGTAACCGGAGCCTCCTGGCCATCGGAGGCCAGAATGATGCTCGCGCTCCCGAGCACCAGCAGAATCAATATCTGTGGAGTGTTCAAAGGCTGTTCTTTGTTCTTAGCCAGCTTTGGCGAGCGATGATTGGTGAAGCCGACGGCAGGATAATGCGTGCATTTGTGCCATGAATACTCCTCACAGCAATTCCATGATGGGCCGGCCATCGCCATGGATCATGGAAATCGGGCGTCCGGAAGGATGGACGTACTGCAAGTCTTGTTCGATTCCCAAAACGTGAAAGCACGTGGCCATCAAGTCCTCGGGGAGGATCGGTCGTTCTCGCGGATAAGCACCGTGGGAGTCCGAGGCGCCGATGGTCTGGCCCATTTTCAAGCCGCCTCCCGCCAGGATCAGCGGATTGATCGGTGCCCAGTGGTCGCGGCCGGCATTCTTGTTCATGCGAGGCGTGCGCCCGAATTCTCCCGTGATGACCAGCAGTATCTCCTCGTCCAGGCCGCGCTCGCGCACGTCGTCGATGAAGGCCGACACGGCTTGGTCCAATGGCGGACACAGGAACTGACAGCTTGGGATGATGTCTATGTGGTGATCCCAGCCGTCAATTTTGCCACTGGTGCTGTTGTTGATCGTGACGAAGCCGACTCCCGCTTCGCACAGGCGCCGCGCCAAGAGCAACTCCTGACCAAGGCCGGGACCATATCGCTCGCGCAGACGGGGCTCTTCTCGCGTCAGATCGAACGCCTGTCGCGCGTGGCCTGTGATCACGCGCAAGGCCTGATCCTGGAACTCATCGACCCCTCGCCAGGCACTGTTTTGATCGTGGCTCTGCTCCAGTCGATCCAGCGATCGCATCAGCGTCAGGCGGTCGGTGAGTCGGTCGCGCGGGATCGCCAGCGTCATGTTCGACATCAGCGTGCTGTTTCCCGTGCCCACATGGAATGGCTCGGCTGCGGAGCCCAACCAGGCCGCGTTGTCTCCCTCGTAGCCAGGAATCGTCCGCATGTTCAAGTAGGTCGGAACTCCCGCTTCTCGATGCACGGGGCCCCGAGCGCGGGCGACGACCGAGCCGATCGAGGGCGTCAACTGCTTGATGCGCAAACCCGACGTGCCGAAAAACGGCGGCGGCCACGGATGGCCCGTCTTGACCCAATGAGCGGCACCGCCGTGATCGCCGTCGCTGTGCGTGAACGAGCGGACAATCGCCAGCCGATCCGCGACTTGCGCCATTTGTGGAAACAGCGAACAAAACTGCACGCCGGGCAATCGCGTCGAGATCGAATCAAGCGGGCTGCGAATCTCGACGGGTGCCTCATTTTTTGGATCGAACGTCTCATATTGCGAAGCGCCTCCTTCAAGAAACAGAAGGATAACCGAGGTCTTTCTGGTGGGCGTCGACTGTTCCGTCCCGTGGGCTCGTGCGCGCAGCAGATCCGCCAGTGTCATTCCTGTCAGACCGAGCGTGCCGATTTCCAAGACATCGCGCCGACTCCGCTGCTCGCCCGGCCGTCGCCCGCAGATCTTTTCGATGAAGTTCAGCACTTTCATTTCCTTCTGGCGGTCAATAATTCGGTTCGATGATTTAATTGCCGCCCATGGGTTATGTGCGGCCCGAACAATTTACAACCGCGTCTTCACCAGCCTCAGCAAATCAACATCCGGCGCGTGGGGATAAGCGACTGGCTGATACTTGATTTCCAACTCGGGTGTCTCAAGACGCTTGCCACCCTGTGCGCGGGAATTCAACGCGCGATCGAGAATGCCGCTGGTCAGCAATGTCCGTTCGACGGGATACGTCGGCCGTCCCGTATGCACCATGGTCTCGATCGCTTTCAGCAGGTAGGCGAAATGCGGATAGCGAGGTTCTGCTCGCTCTTCGAAGCCAGTGGCGATAGGTGCCTGTCCTTTGAGCTTGATTCCGACTCCCGTCAACTGGGCGCTCGACAGCATGAATTGAGCACCGCGGAAGCCGTCCGTGTATTCAAACTGGAACAGCACCGCCTTGTCGTCTTCGCGGATGTTCTGTTTCGATTTGGGGATCACGTTGTAAACGGCGTCCATGACGTCCGACGCGACCCAGCCGTCCGCAACGGCCTGCCAGACCGCCTTGCCTTCCAGACAGCGCACCCACTTGACGCCACGCTCGGCATTTCTGCGACGCTCGACGATCGTTTGAAGACTCTCCAGCGCATGGAATCCGTAAATGTCCAGTCCGTCGTACCCAATACCAACCGCGGACTCGATGTCGCTGCCGAGCGGCAGGTCGAACGGATGGCTGCGAAAACCAACTGGCAGTGACGAACCGGCCATGAACGGCACGTTCATTTCGACGGCGCGGTCGTACATCCATTTCGCGTCGTCCCAGACGGTGCTGATGTGCTTGTCATTGAACACGGGAACGATGCGTCCGTGCTTCTCGAAGGCCGCCGTGATCTCTTCCATGAATCGCCGGCGCGGATAGAGCTGCTGGCCGATTTCGTTGAGCGGATAGTTGCCGTGTTCGGCAATGCTCAGCACTCCATCGACGGGGATCGACTTGCCGCCAAGCGTGACGGCCTTTTCGATCGAATCGAAGATTGGCACACCATGTTTCTTGCACAGCTCCCGGCCGAACTCGCTCCCCTCCGGCTGATCGATGTAGATCGAGGCCAGCTTCAGCGCCGGTCCCGGCCCGCCGTCATGTTTCCAGCCTTCGAGAATCTTGGTCAAGAGCACATCGGCGTGCGAGTTGCGAAAGTAAATCGTCGCCACGGCGGCGACCGATTTCGGTGCCGACTGCGGTTTCGTGTCTTCAAGAGCGCGAATCGGCGAGTTGGCGACTCCCGCCAACGCCGCGCCGAAGCCCAGTCGCAGGCAGTCTCGGCGGGAGAATCGGTTCGGCAACGACATCACTTCGCTCGACATGCTGAGTTTCCTCGAATGCTGTTGACTTCAACTTGCGCGCGGCCTGAGTCTCCGGACGGCAGGTGTCGAGCCATCCATGAGTTGCCCGTTCTTACACCAGTTCGCGAACCGGCTCCCGACGGTCAAGCAGATACTGCGGGCGGCTGTTGGGGTCGGTGATGGTGGCCATGCGTCGTTCTAAGATTTATGCAACGTTCCTTTTATCCATCCACCCAAACACATTAACATATATTGATAAATGGGGGATAGGTTGCCCCGAAAATAACTCCGTTTGTAGTCCCGCCTTCAGGCGGAAACACGACGATTCCCTGCCGCCTCAAGGCGGGACGACAAGCATCACTTGCGGTAACGGACGTGAACTTCCACTTTTTCGAGAGCCAGCGGCTTGTCGCGTGACTGCGACGATGAGTCATCCAGCGTCACCAGATTGCGTCCCATCGCCAGTTGCTGAGGGGTCAACCGGTAAATCGACCAGTGATCTTCGCTCGCCGGATCGCGGAGCAGAATGCCATTGAGTTTGACG
>JAQBVJ010000030.1 GCA_027623235.1 Planctomycetota bacterium | reverse complement strand
GAGGCATGGTTGGCCCAGTCGACATCCGACAGCAGCGCGTCGATGCCGCGATCGGCCATGGCGAGCAGTGCCCGCCCCATGCCGATGCCGTGCAGACGTCGGCCTCGGAAATCCGGATGCGTGAATCCGTTGTGCATGTAGGCCGCGTTCGACGGAACGTTCATCTTCAATCCGAAATCGTCCGCCGGCACCTCCGGGGTGAGTGAGTACCACCCGTACGAAGCGAGCTGTCCGTCGACAAACCCGGCGAAACACAGGTCCGTTCCCTGCTGCGCTTTCTCGACCAGCGACTCTTTGAAGTCGTACTGCGGATCCTGAGCGAAAGTGGCAACCTCGTCCGGAGTCAGAAACCGCATTTCCGTGTCGGCGGGCAGGTCGAGCGCGATGTTCATCCGATCGTTCGAGAGCCACACGATCGTGGTCGCTTCGAAATGAAAGAGCGGAAGGCCGACAACATTCGTCGCAAACTGCAGCATGGCTCGAAAGCCGAAGTCGCGACGAATCTGATTGGCTTTGCCGAATTTGTGTTTCAGACTTCCGAGGATGGCCATGGGAGTTCTCGTTCTGGCAGGTTGTTGTCGTGCATAAATTCAGGCAAGTTGGCCGAAAGTGGCATGGGCATCCTGCCAATCGTGTTCGGCACGGTTCTTGCCTGACGATGCGATACGCAGTTTGATGACACAGAGTCGTTTAACGTTGAGCCGGAGGCGAAAATTGGGGCATCGCGGCGTTGTGGAAACAAATCCGAGGGTGGCGGCGATGTCGCGGTGGTTCATCGCGAGCTCCGCCACCGAAGTTCTCGCCTGCGGCTCAACGTTAAACGACCGACGCAGAGGCCGTGCCACTTCGATTCCTGGTCTGTCAAAGCTGAAGCAGGTTTCCGCCCCACGACAAGCCGGCTCCGAAACCGACCAGCATGACGTGATCGCCCGGTCGGGCTCGTCCCTGACGCAACGCTTCGTCCAGAGCGATCGGGATGCTGGCTCCAATCGTGTTGCCATATCGGTCAATGTTGAGGGCGACGCGGTCCATTGAAATTCCGACCTCTGTCGCTCCGCAGCGAATGATGTTCTCGTTGGCCTGGTGAGGAACCAGCAGCTTGATTTCGTCGACGGGTACGCGAGCTTTCTCGCAGAGGTACCGGACGGTCTCGGGAAGAACCCGCGTCGCGAAATCCCAGATGGCCTTCCCGTTCATCGTCATCGTCCCTCCGACAGGCACATTGAGCGACTCGCTGTCTCCGCGCGACTGAACTCGAGACGCGAGGACCCGACCACTGCCTTCGGAACTCAACACGACAGCACCGGCACCGTCTCCAAAAAAGACGGACGTCGTTCGGTCCTGCGGGTCGACGAGTCGGCTGCCGATGTCGACGCCGATGACGACGGCGGTTTCCGTATTCGTCTGCAGCATTCTCGCGGCGATGTCCATCGCAGTGACAAATCCGGCACACGCGTTGGAAACGTCGAAGGCCATCCCGCCTTCGGCTCCCAGATTCCCCTGCACCAGGCAGGCTGTCGCTGGCATCGTGTAATCGGGAGTCGAAGTGGCCACGATGAAAAGATCCACATCGTCGGGTGAGATCTTCGCCGCTTCGAGTGCCCGCAAAGCCGCTTCCGTTGCCAGATCGGAAGCCTTGACGCCGTCGTCTGCGAACCGCCGTTCCAGGATTCCCGTCTTTGACGCGATCCAGTCGGGAGTCGTCTCAAGCTGCCTTGATGCGACGAGCGAGAAATTGTCGACAACCCTTTCCGGCGCAAAGGAGCCTGTGCCCAGAATCGTTGCCGTCATCGGACCGCAGGACGGATCTCGCGTTGCGTTGCGAACTCTCGACCAGAGTTCATTTCTGAGCACCATGGCGTTGTTCTCTCCACTTCGGACACCCCGGATTCGGGCGTTCGTACCTGAAGCCCGGTGAAGTCATGACTGGCGTCATCGTCGTCTTTCGCTCCGCGAAAGAACGCCCTTTCGCAAAGCGAAAGGCGACACTGATCGATCCGCCGTTCTGACCGGCTTTCAGTCCAACCTTATGTCAGGTTCCGCGGGGCCAACGGCAGGTGACTGGTTGAGCGAGCCATCTTCCGGCGGAGCTTGCCTTTCTGCGCCGCCATGACAGTTGATGAGGCGCGGCGTCGGTGTGTGACAAACCGGAAAATCCACGCAGACACGCAGACACGCATCGGAATCCCAGTTGGCCGTGTCAGCTCAATCGGTCATCGATCGCTCCGCTGGCCCCATTTCTGGACGAGCGTTGCGGCCAGCTGTGCCATGTGCGGGTCGAAGGACGCGATCCAGGCTCGATAAGAAATTCCGGTCTCGACCTCACGCAGGCGGGCCAGGACGTCCGCGGATTCGTCGCGGAAAAAACAATCGAGCAGGTCCGCCTGGAGCCTCGCCAGTTCCGTGTTTTCTTCGTTCATGCCGGCACCGTGTGGCGGGAGACGGTCTGGCGAACCTGCTCGAAGTCGCTGCGCAGCCGCGCGGCCTCATCGACTGAGCCAAGTGCCGTACCCAGGTGTTCGACGATGACCGATTCAAGGTTAGGGCAGCGCGGCAGGGTGAACTCGATCAGCGGAAAGATTTCGTCAGGGACTGGTCCGTCGTGAGTGTCCCGGCGCAGGGTTCGTGCCTGGTCGCCGACCGTGACGTCCGACCACGAGCCGCCGGAAACGTGCAGCTCGCGAACCCGGTTGAGCGGGTAGGACGCGATGAGTTCTTCGCCGGAGACACCAAAGTTGCACGACTGGCAGTAGATGTTGTGCAGGTCCAGGACCAGGAATCCGTCGACTGGTTCGAGCAGCTCATCCAGAAATTCGCCCTGCTGTCGGACATCGTCGAGGCTGAACGCGAAGGCGAGGTTTTCGAGTCCGACCGGTAGCTGAGAAGTCTCGGCGAGGCGACACAGCCGGTCCCGGCCGACGGCGAGAGTCTCCTTCGTGCGCGGCACGGGCAACGGTGCGCTCTGATGAAAATCTCCCGCTTCCATAAACCCGAAATGTTCCGAGAGATGCCGCATCGGAGTTCGCTGCAGGTCCTGCTGCAGCCTCAGCAGCCACGCGGCCTGCCGTTCGGACCAGCGACCGGAGAATGCTGAGAAGCTGACTCCGTGTCCGAGCAATCGCCCCTCGGCACTGAACTCGACAAGCCATCGTTCAGACCACGCGGGGATCATTCGCCCCCACGCCATGTCGAAGCTCCATTCCAGAACGTCGACCTCGCCCGCGTCGAACAGAGGCTGGACCGCCTCGCGGTACTCGTCTTCGAGCATCAATGACAGGCCGGTTGCGATGCGTCGTTGCATGCGGCTTCTTTGCGATTCGAGTCTCAGTCAGAAACGAGAGGGCAAGTCCCCTGCCGAAAAAGTCAAACTCAGGGTAGCGGAGCGGCGCGGCGCAAGCCCAATGGCACCAGAGTTGTCCTGATTGTCGCCTTTGGCTCCATGAAAGGCGACAATCAGCGATCAGCCCACACAACTCGGGGAACATTCGGCCTACGCCGTGCCGCTACCTTTTCAACAGCCAGCTCAGATTGGTTTTCCATTGAAGATTCCAAAACTTGAAATACTCGCCTACGAACCGACCGAACTGGGACCGCTGTGCCTCCGACGTCGCGGGCTGCTTTGCGAGCCGGGTACGGTGGTGACGGAAGTCACTCTGAATCACGAATTCCTGATGAGCAGCTATCTGACTGCGTCCGAGAAGGCGCTGTCGGAAGTCGCGCTGCAGATGCACTCCGGGACTCAGCTGAGCGTCCTCGTTGGAGGCCTGGGACTGGGGTATACGGCTCAGGCGGCGCTCGTGTCGGATCGCGTCGCGAAGTGCGAAGTGGTCGAGTTTCTTTCGCAGGTCATCGACTGGCTGCAGCAGGGTCTCGTCCCGCTGTCGGAAGAGCTGAACGCAGAGAGCCGGTTGAGCGTGACTCACGGTGACGTCTACTCGCGGCTCGCCGCTGCTCCAGCGCAGAAGCACGATCTGATTCTGATCGACGTGGATCATTCGCCGGACGAAAACCTGGGCACCGCCAACGGTCGCTTTTACACGGCCGACGGTTTGCGGGACGCGAAGCGCCATCTGGCGGACGGAGGCATCCTCGGCGTCTGGTCGTACGCAGAGAGTTCGCCGTTCGTCGATGCGCTGCGGAAGATTTTCCGTGAAGTCCGCCTCGAGCCGGTGACAGTCTTCAACAATCTGATTGAAGAAGAACAGACAGACTGGCTGTTCTTCGCTCGCGATTGAGTGATGAGAAAACCGTCTAAAATTCGTCCCTCGCCCACGCCCGGTCAGGTTCTGAAATAGCCGTCGAGTCAAACGAGCATCTCGGGAAACTCCGCCGCGTACCACGAGCGAAGCTTCTCGACGTCTTTTGTCGAAACGGAGACGTAGGGACCGCGGCTTCTCATGCTGGTGTTGAGGAATCCACTGGCCAGTCCACCCAGTCGATCAAACGCCGTGTCGGTGTAGCCGCGAGAACCGAATTCCTCGTGAAGGAAGGCAAACAGCTTCGAAACTGGTTCCGATTTTTGACTCACGGCATTCCAGTCCGCGGCCTCAACGGCTTGCCAGAGTGACAGGCAGACCTGTGGATTCCAGTAGACCATCGAGCTGCAGCCGCCGACGACTCCGTGTGGACCGAGTGTTTTCCAAAGTCCTTCGCCGGTGAAGACGTTGACGATTTCTGAGAGAGCCCGGCATCCGTCGGGGTTCGCTCCGAAGGTGCCGGCGTTCGACTTGACCATCAGATAATTGGGCAGCCGATCGTGAATGGCCCGGTGCTGCTCCAGCGACAACGTCACTTTGCAGCGTGTGGTTTCGTAGACCGACAGGGGCAGCCCGCCGGCGGCCTGCGAGACCTGTTGAAAGAAAAGCTCGACGCCGCAGGAGTCGACTTCCATCCAGAACGGAATGGTGACCTGAATCGCGTCGGCTCCGATCTCAGCAGCGAATGCCGCGCGGCGTTGAGCTCCCAGCGTGTAGGTCGACGAGCAACCGATCATGGCCGGCGTGTTTCTTGCATGACACTCTTCGACGGTGGCTCGCGCGATGGCTTGAAACTCGTCGAATTCCATCGCGTAGAACTCGCCGGTCGTTCCGCCGGTGTAGACGCCCGGCACGCCGGACTCGCAGCAGCGCGCAACGTCGGATCGATAGGTGACTTCGTCGAATGTGTCGTCGTCAGTCCAGGCAACGGGCAGTCCCGCCCAGGGACCTCGAAAGTTGTCTCGCGTCAGCATGTCTGTGTCCCGTCTCCGTTGTTTCTGTTCATGCCGGGTCGAGACCGAGCAACTGCTCGGCGTTGCGAAACAGAATGTCGGCTTTCTGATCGTCACTGATGTCGGCAGAGTCAATTCGAGCCCGCTGCATGGCCGTTGAGTAAAGCGGCGTGTCTGTTCCGAAGAGAATTCGCTTCGAGCCGATCTCTGAGACAGCCCATTCCACGAGGCCAGGCAGGATGGACCTCGCGCTGGATGTGTCGACGAAGATGTTGTCGTGCCTGCACTCTCGAATCGCTCGTACCTGCAGGTCCGGGGATCCTGCTGCTCCGCCGCCGTTGCCCAGGTGGGCGAGAATCAGTCGCACATTGGGATGAGCGTCGGCAAAGGGCAGAAAATCCTGTGGCCAGCTGAACGGGTCACCGCTGTGTGCGAGCACGACTGCGTCATGGCGGGCGGCGAGCTCAAACAGCCGCGCACCGTGCTCGCGGATTTCGTACTGGTGTTCCTCGGGATGAATCTTGATGCCGACACAAAGAGGATCGCTCAGCAGTTCCTCCGCCTGGAGAAACGTATCCGGCTGGTGAGGATGCACAATCACCCATTGCAGGAGTCCGGGCGTCTGCCGCACGATCTTTGAGGCCTCAATATTGGCAGCCACTGTGTCCGCCTTTCCGCGAGGCAGTAGACCAGACAGCGGAGACACGACGGTGAGCCGGACGCTGGCTCGACGTGCCCGGTCAACGACGGTCGCAGCGTCTGCAGAAATCCAGCCATTCAGGAGAGGCGATCCCTCGTCACGTCGATACGTGCCGTAGTGAGCGTGAACGTCAATCGCCTGAATCGTCGAGCTCACAACGGTGCCTCATGCGGAAGAAACGACGTGGCGGGACGGACGGCATTACACTCGTTATGCTGCGCGTCGTCAATCACCACCTTCAGCTGGAATGGCCGTGAATACTCCCCGTATCGATGATCGTGACTGGTCCGCGTTGACGACTGGCGAACGCATTCGGCAGATCGAGGTGGAAGGCTATTTGCTTCTGCCTGACCTGTTGTCTGCCTCGACGATTGCCGAGCTGAAATCCCTGACAGCCCGGTTCGAAACGACGCCGGTCGACTACAGCATCCATCAGCGCGGTCGGCCGAACATTCAGTTTGAAGGCGGGGCGATCACAGAGCTGATTGCTCATCCGCCAACCGTCGATTTTCTCCAGCAGCTATTTGGCGATGACATTACAGTGATGACCTATGCGTATGCTCGATCGGAACCCGGACATCCCGGAATCAGCCTTCACGCCGACGGTCAGCCTTTCGGTTCGAAGATTTTCGGTTATGAGGGAAGCTGCCCATTTCTGGTGCGAGTTCTCTACTACCTCGACGATTTAACCCACGATGTGTCGCCGTTCAAAGTTGTTCCACGTTCGCACCTGTCGATGCACGCCGACGCGAATCCGTATCGGCGGTACGAGTCTCATCCGGAAGAAGTCCTGGTGACAGCACGAGCCGGCTCGGCCGTCTTGATCAACCACCGCGTCTTTCACGGAAACTTCCCGAACGCCGGTGATCGCTCGCGTGAAATGCTGGCGATCGCCTATCGACCGGCGTGGGCCGGTCCGGTTTCCGAAGTCGATGAGTGGGACCCGGCTGAAATTGCAAAGCTTCCGCAATCAGTCCGACGATTCTTTCGCAGTCGCAACGAACGCGTCTGGGATTTCGGAGGCGGAAACAAACCGCCAGACATGGCGAGCGACGCGGCCGGGATCAGCCCCAGCCGCTGGGATCGCGAGTAAGCAGCGTGCCCTGACTTAGACTCGCGAGAAAATCGACTTCGAAACAACGCTTGTGCTGTCTGCAAATCGATCCGCCTCGATGCCCATCGAGCGAAGGATGCTCAGGTAGACGTTCGAAAGTCGCGTCTCGCCGTCACGCCAGTAGCTGCCGTGTTTGAGACCCATGTTCGCTCCGCCGGCAAGCAGAGTCGGCAGGTTCCTGGGATTGTGAGTGGTGCTCGCGCCACTGCCGAACAGAACGATGCTGTTATCGAGGACGCTGCCGTTGCGATCTTTGAACTCGTTCAGCCGCCCGAAGAAGTAGGCAATCTGCTCGCTGAGGAACCGGTCGTACCTGGCGAAATCGGTCTGGCCGACGGCATCTCCGGCGTGAGAGAGGCTGTGATGCGTGCGGCTCAGGCCGAGCTTCAGCGGGAAGGTGTCGCTGATCCCCATCCCGTCCTCGCGGTTCAGCATGAAGGCCACGGACCGGGTGATGTCCGCGTCGAAGGCGAGTGCGATCAGGTCAAACATGTTCCGGTAGTAGTCGCGTGGTTCGCCTTCCGACGTCACATCCAGATCGAGGTGCGAGTAGTCCTGCTTCTTCATCGGGATGTCGATCCATTTTTCCGAGGCGATCAGCCGCGACTCGACCTCGTTCAGCGAGGTCAGGTATTGATCCATTTTCTGCTTGTCAGACTTGCCGAGTTTTCGATTCAGCGATCTCGTATTTTCCAGGACCGCGTCGACCAGCCGAATTCGCTTCTTCAAATTGTCCCGCTGCGTCTCGAGCGAATCGCGGTCACCGCGGAAAAGTCGATCGAAGACTCGCCGGGGATTGTTCTCGGCCGGAATCGGCTTGCCTTCGAGGCTGTACGAGATCGTTCCGGTCCGTGACAGGAACCCGGTACCGGCATCGATCGACAGCACGAGCGACGGCTGCCGGCAGTGCTGTTTGGTGTGCAGCGCGACAATCTGGTCCAGTCCGACCGAGTTGTACGTTCCCGGTTTGGAATCGTGCAGCGGAGCTCCCGTCAGCCACATGTCCGAGCAGACGTGCGGGTCGGCCTTCGGGCCGCTCGGATGGTACAGGCCACCCATGAAGCTGAGCTGTTTGCGGAACTCGGCCAGTGGCTCGGTCGACTTGCCGAACACAAACTCGCCGTCCTTCTCCGCAGTCGGAAACCAGTTCCACTCATTGATTCCGTTCTGCTGATGCGGCAGCGACATCCCATTGGCGGTGTAGAGAGCACAGAACCGCCGCGGTGTCTGCTCAGCCGTTTCCGCTCCCATCGCATCGAGGAACGGCAAAGCCAGCGTGGCTCCGGCGAGACCTTTCAAGACAGCACGGCGATCAAGTTGAAATGGAGTGGTCATCGGTGACTCCAGAAATGGATTCATTGTTTAGTACGAGTCGGAATTCACTTCCGAGCCGCGATGGGCGATCAGTAGTCGTCGTCGATCTGAGCCGACTGCCAGAGCTCGCGAAACTTGTCCGCGACGTACGGATTGAGTGATCCCGCAAAGTCGAGCGGCAGATCATTGATCCGAACCAACTGAATGACATCGTCAAAGTCGCGTGGTCGGTGTGAGACTGTCATTCCGCAGGCCAGCTTCAGTTCCAGCAGCGTCTTCAGCGAGACAAACGGAATGTCGTCTTCGTGAATCTCCGCAACATCTTCTGGTGCCGGGAACGCCACGGGCTTCGGCAGACCGTCACCGGGATACTGGCCAACAATCAATGTGTCGATGTTGACATTCCAGACGGTGTCTCGAAAGTTTTTTGAGCCCTCAAATTTCGCAAGCCATCCCAGACCGAAATGCTGCTCCTTGAAGCGGGCCAGGTCTTCGCTCCGGATCAGGATGTCGACGTCGGCTGTGGTGCGGACGTGGCCATGAGCGTTGGCCGCCATCGCACCGGCGACTGCAAACGGGATTTGCATTTCACCCAGAGTTCGGGCCAATCGCCGCATCGCTTCATGGATCGGGGATTTCTTCATGAAGAATTCATCCGCGCGTCTGGCGACGTCAAGCAAAGATTGTGGTGGCATCTTTCCGCCTCACTCGCAGCCGCACGGCACCGAAAACCGTCTCCAGTCAGTTCAACGTCACGTTCTGTCCTACTTCTCCAGAAATAATTGGCTTCTGATCACAAACCGGATCATCTCCTGCATCCGGTAGTCGCCAGCCTTCAATCCTATCCCGTTTTCCTTGAGAAACTCAATCTCGTTGTACGTGAGGTTGCGGCCGGTCGCGTAGATGGCGAGATGTTTCAAGAAGCTGAACGCGACCTGATCGATCCGATCCTCCGCCAGATACGCCTTCAACTCGTTCAAATCCGCAACTTCGGTTTCATCCGGCAGCGTTGAGCGAGCGTCCACGGCGTTCTTCTTAAACAGTCCCCCCGCGTCGAACTGCTCAAACGGAATTCCCCAGGGGTCGATTCCCTTGTGGCATTTCGCACAGCCTTCCTGATTGCGATGCCGCTCCAGCTTCTGGCGGAGCGTCAGGTTCGATGCCTCTTCCGGGAGTGCCGGGACATTCGGCGGCGGATCGTCTGGTGGCTCGGCAATAATTTTTCGCGCGAGCCAGGCTCCGCGTTTGACGGGATTCGACTCGCGCCCATTCGACAGACCGGCGAGGATGCCAGCCTGAGTCAACACGCCGCCGAGGTTCTTCCGCTCGTGCCGGATCGCGACAAAATTGAACCCGTTTTCTGTTCGATCCGCGAGGTCGTAATAACTGGCCACCACTTCGTTCGCCACGATGAAGTCTGATTGGACGAGACTCCGCAGCGGTAGATTTTTCTGCATCAGATACTGCACGAACTCGACTGGCTCGGATCGCAGTTGTGTCTTCGTGTCACGCGTCAGTTTGGGAAACTGTTTGCGGTCAAACTCGACGACTTCGAATTTGTCGAGGCTGAGCCACTGCGATGTGAACTCACTGGCGAACTGTCCGAACCGCGGATCGCGGATCATCCGCTCAAGTTCCGCATCAATCGATTCATGCAGAGTTCCCTCGGCCGCCAGTTCGAGTAGTCGACTGTCCGGGGCCGCGTTCCACAAAAAGTAAGACAGCTTCGAAGCCAGTTCGAACGGGGCGAGGGGTTCCGCTTCCGGGCCTTTGCTGTCTTCAATCAGAAACAGAAACTGCGGGGAAGTCAGCGTGACAAGCAGCGCGTCGCGAACACTCTGCCGGAAGTCGCCGGTGTCGCGGAATGAAACTTCGAAGACGGCAAACAGCGAGTCCTCTTCCGCTTTCGTGATCGGCCGCCGGAAGGCGCGTGAGGCAAACGCGTGAATGACCTGCCGCGCGTACTGCGGCGAGTCCTCCAGAAAATCCGATCCGAAAAAGATGTTGCGATGCGTGGCCGGGGGCCAGGAATCGTAGAACGGTCCTTCGAACTCCACCGAACGGATCAGCAGTCGAGGCATGTCGCGTCCGTCGGTGTACTCGCTGCGAATTCCGATTTCCCGCACGCCGGCCAGGTAGTTGACGTTGTCTTTTTCGACATCGGGGCTCGGGTAGTTGGCGATCGCTCCTTCGAAAATGAACTCGTTCAACTCGCCGTCGCGCACTGTTTGAGGTTGCTGCACCTGAGTCAGCGTGCTGCCGCAGTCTCGACGCAGGCCGACGTGAACGCCGACTCGCGGTGAGCGTTTCTCGAAAACCAAAAACCGCCTGGCCACTTCATGAGCCTCGTCCAGCGGCGTCAACACGACGCGGTCGAGTCCCGACCCGCCTCCGTATTTCGCCTCGACGTTCAGCGGACCGGCGGGCAATCGCACGGCGACAAACGCCGGTTGATGAAGCATCCCGGTGAAGGATCTCCCGCCGAGTTTCAACGTCAGGTCTTCGGGTTTGCCAGGCGGAGGCGGTTGTACAAACTTCCGTCCGGGTTCGAGCAGTGCCTGAACTTCGGCTTCGTCGAGTGCCCGCTGATAAAAGCGGACCTCGTCGATCTCTCCCTTAAACTGCTGCGCATCCTGAATCCGGCCGATGTAAAGATCGACTTTCGGATTATCCAGGACGGTCGGCGCGATCGTGCCCTGACCGACCTGAAACCCGTTGACGTAAATGCGGGTCTCATTCGTGCCTCGCCGGACGACCGCCGCGACGTGCTGCCACTGGTTGACTCGAATGACGCCCGGCCGCGAGGCGACCGTGCCGTTGGACTGGTTCGCCGCGCTGGCCGTTTCGATTCTCAACACGCCCTGATTGTTGGGCATGTCCAGGTACCAGCCGTGAGTCCAGCTGTATTTGCCCAGGCAAACGATGCCGCTTTGCCGCAGCTCGCGCGGGTGAATCCAGGCGGCGACTGTGAAGTCTCCTTCGCCAACGCTCATCGAAGGATCCCGCGTGACAACGACCGAATCTCCGTTTCCGTCGAGCGAGATCGCCTGGCCAAACGGTGAGTCCACAAACTTCGCGTCGCCTTCGAGCCGTCCAGCAAGCTTCTCATTTTCCGGAGTGCTGTTCGCATTTCCGTTGAGCGACCAGGCTCCGACCAGTTTCTCGTTGAGCTTCGACGAGTCCGGAGGAATTGCCTGATCGGCAGCCGGCTGCAGATACGCGTCGACCTGGTAGATTCCCGCCCCCTTCAAGGTGACGGTTCGCGGTTGAGACAGGCCCGCGACCGAGATTGCCGCGGACGCCGCTTCCGGCTGAGCCGACGCGCCTCGATCAAGCAACAGGCCGTCGTCGTATCGCGCGGCCTTGACGGTGACTCGAAACCGCCCGTGGTCAGGCAGTTCCCGCAGCGAGATCTTGAAGTTCGCCATCGGCCCGTACGTGCTCTCGACGCCAAACATTTCGGCACTGGGAATCGCCGGCCGCAGCAGCAGTCCTGCGGGAATCGTCTGGTACGGAAGCCCCTTCGGGTATCCCTCGTTGCCTCGCATGCAGGCGAACACCGAGTGGTAAATGCTGTCGTACTCGCGCCAGCCTCGGACAGTGTCGTTGCCCTGGTAACCCTCGATGAAACGGTATTTTGTCCGCATCGCGAACGGTTGAAACTCGAACGGTTTTTTCGGAGCAAGCTCAGTGACAAGAAAGTCGTCGTTGTTCAGCAGTCGGTTGAAGGCTCCCAGGATCAGGTTGTCCGGACTCGGCTCCGGGTTGATCGCCTCGCCCAGATCCATGCGGAAATTCTGAATGACCGGCTTCGATTTCTCGTCGACGATGCATCGGTCGAGTGCCTTCTCTGCGACGTCGAAGTAGGCCTCAATCAGCAGTGGCGACAGCTCCATCGTCTGCCCGTTGTTGAGGAAGCCGTCTTTCGAAACCGCATCCGGCGGCAGCACGTCGGTCAGGTTGTCCTCAAGCCCGAGCAGATCCCGCAGCGTGTTTCGATACTGAGCCACCGTCAGCCGGCGGACAGATCCATTCTTCGCCGTGTTCCGCGAACGAGCCGTGACAAGAGCGTTCTTAATCCATCCGGTGAGCAGCGTTCGCTCGGCCGGTGTTGGCTGAGCCTCATCTTCAGGCGGCATCGCATTCCCGCCAACCTGCTTGAGAATATCCTTCCACGTGAAGAGGTGCCGGTCGGCCAGCGATCCGTCCAACTGGTCGACACGAATGCCGGATGTCATCTTGTCGACGTTGTGGCAGCGTACGCAGAACTTCTTCAGCAGCGGCTGAATCTGCTTTTGAAAAGTCTGCAGCTCACTCGCCGCCGCAGCCTTCGCCTCGGCAGCCTTCGCCTCCGCAGCGGGCTGCGCGTACGCCGGACGGCAAGCCGTCGTGACCGCGATCGCGGTCAGAACGAAGGCAGGCCACATCCGAAACAAATTCAACTTGACCGTCATTTCGCAACTCCGAGTTCCGCACCGGTCGGCTACTTTTTCTGCGTCCACACTTTGATGTCGTCAATTTCGACTCCGTCACCGAGGCACCGGAAGACGAGCGTTGGCTTCTTGACACTGAAGGTGGGGTGAGAAACCTTCAGCGTTTCTTTGCCTTCGATTTTCGCCGTCACAGACTTGTCCCAGGTGACAACGCGAAGCGAGTACCACTCGCCCTTTTTGAATTCTGTTTTCTGTTCGCCGAGCGTTTCGTTGGGGTCCTCCTCGCGACGGTCCTTGTCAATGTGTTTGAGAATCTTCCAGGACTCCGGCGTCACGATGACCGAAAACAGATGCCCTTTTTTCTTGAGCTCACCCGGTGCCGGATCGAAGCCGAAGTGAAACGCTTTGCCCTCGCCGACAAATCGGAACTTCAATTCGTAGACCGCATTCTGGCTGACGAGGACTCGCCGGGCGGCGGCGGAATGTTTCTCAGCGGCGATCTCGCGGACCCGGAGGACTCCGTCCACGACTTTCCATTCGCCGGTGTTGACGCTCCAGCCTTTGCCCAGCTCGGCCTTGTCGAATGATTCTTCGAGGGCGACATCACTGTTGGCCGGCGGATCTCCTGCAGCAGCGACGACGAACGACAGGGCGAGAAACGCCAGAGTGAGGGCAGCAGTTTTCATGGAGGCACCATTTCGAATTGAAGAGGAATGCGATCCATCGATTGTCGCCGCTCCTCATCAAATGTCGAGAGCCGCGTGGCTCGCTGCGTCGCCCCTCGAAACAGCGGCACGTGCAGGATGCGCAGGGTGCCCATGCGGAACCTGAGTGAAGCACGGCCAGGAAGGCCGTGCCGCATTCGAGAAGTTGTTTCGGGACGAATTCTTAGTAGGCCCGATTGTGCATTGACCGCGCATCGCCGAATGCACCTGCGGGAGCATTGCTGGCGGGGGCTCCGAGCTGGTCGGCCGGTGTGGTGGGCCGCAACTGCTGCTGCTCGCGAGCGACAAATTGCGGCGGGCCAAAGCCCGTGCGAGTCGTTGGCGACGTCATGACTCCCTGATTTTGCCAGGCTTCATTCACCGGCGTTGCCTGACTCCAGTGTTGCGGTTGAGTGATCGGCTGGTTCGTCGAGTTGTTCCACGTTGGTGAGGCCGCTTGCTGGCTCTGCCAGTTTCTGTAGAGATTGGCCTCCCCCCCGATGGGCGGCGTGAATTCCTGGCCGGGGGTCCAGTGATGCTGAACGGTGCCGGGTTGAGTGACCGGTTGCTGGCCTGCCGGCTGAGCTCCCCACTGCGTGTCCTGCTGAATCGGGACCGCTCCGTTGAATGATTGCTGGTTCGGTGGCTGCGCAGAATCGGCGTTCTGCGGGCTCACTCCAATCGGAAACAGGCTGCCGGGGCCCGCTGACATGCCCAGTGCCATTGCGCGGCGAGCTGCCTCGGCGTTGTCGACCGAAGCCGGCGCGGGAGCGGAATTGGGAGTGGTTCCTGAGTTCGACCTGTTCGGAGCCCCCGTCTGCGGGTTCCACATCGGACCCGCGCCGCCTTGTGGATTCCAGTTTCCCTGCGAGTTTCGAGGATCGGCATACTCAGATTGAGTTCGCATCGCCTGAGTTCCTGCCCGCTGGTTGACCTGTCCGAAGTCAGCAGGCGGAGAAAGCACTTCGACCTGAGGGTGATTCGGGGCAGAATTCAACTCACGCTGACTCGAAGCTCCACCGAACGTCGCTCCACCGAACGTCGCTCCACCAAACGGCACTGTGCGGCCGTCCTGGTATTGCCCTTGAGGCTGTCCCTGAAACTGCTGCGACTGGAATTGCTGAGGTTGAAACTGCTGCGGCTGGAATTGCTGTCCCTGGAATTGCTGTCCCTGAGACTGCTGCGGTTGGAACTGCTGGGGCTGAGACTGCTGGAATTGCTGCGGCTGGAATTGCTGCGGCTGGAATTGCTGGGGTTGATACTGAGGTTCATTGACCATCTGAGATTGCCCGCCTTCGCGTGCCCGAAGCTGAGCTTCCGCTTCCAGTCTCATTCGGTACCGCTGCATCTGCTCGGACTGGTCCCAGTCCGGAGGCCCCTGCTGTGGTGGTGTCGGCTGATACTGGTTCGGCTCGCGAGTTGGAATGGACGAGCGGCTTTGGAGCTCGGCCAGACGCTGGCTGTATTCTTCCTCAAGAGCCTTCATCGCGAACTGCATTTCTCCGTCAGAGGATCCCTGGTTCATCAACCGACCACGAGAATCAAATTCCTGGAACGAAGTCCCGGTCACGTCCCGAGCCTGCCCTCGCGAGTCACGTACCCACTCAGCCATTTCGCGTTTCCACTGGTCGTAGCCGGACTGCTCCTTCGCCTGACGAAGCTGCCCGGCGAGTTCTCTCGCCGCAGGTGTCGCATCCGGCGGCAGGTCGTCCCGCGGATCCAGCTTCCGATTGCGCCGCGGAGGCCGGTTGGTGACCAGTTCGCGGAGCGTCGACTGAGCCTGCTCTTCGGTACCAACCTGCCGCAGCCAGGCAAGAGCCGTTGCGTTGTCGCCCTGGTAGGCGGCCAGCGCGGCCAGGTTGCGACGGGCCATGACGTGGTCGGGTTTCGCGGTGACAGCTCGCCGCAGATACGTGTTGGCATACCCGAACTCACCCTGCAGCAGATACGAGTAGCCCATGTCGCTCAGCAGATTGGGATCGCCCGGACTCGCGCTGAGCGCGGCCAGGTAGTGCCCTTCGGCATACTCATAATTCTGTGACTGGTCGCCAATCCGGGCCAGCATGTGGTGAGCGTGGAAGTTGGTCGGGTCGGCGTCGAGAGCTTGTTCGAAATACAGTTTCGCGTCTGGAAGCCTTCCTCCAGACAGTTCCTGATTACCCTGGGAGAGCAGCTGGAAGACCCGTTGCTGCCGGTTCGACGCCGCATCGACTTCGCCAGAGACCTGCTGAATGGCGTTCTCTCGCGTTCGACTGCGATTGGCCGGCCGCTGATCGGTGGACGAGTCCGCGACGCCGCGTCGCCAGGGAAAACCGACGCCGTTGCTGAAGAGTGGATACTGGCACCCCGAAAGAACAAGGCACACGCTGGCGAGAAGCCAGAAGCAAAGCTGAGGCATGTCAACCATCCGTGGTTGAGGAGTGAGTCCGATCGGACCGGATTGAGACAGACGTCTCATTGGGAAGGGGGCGGAAATCTACAGCGGGGGTTTAGACGGTGTCGAGACGAATCTGACCTGACTGCAAATTTGATTTCAGGCATCCGAAGTCGAGTCACGAAACGGCGCGTCGTTTTTGATTCAGATCCCCGGGCTGCTGAATAATTCGGAATAATTCGACAGAGAAACGAGACGGAGAAAACCAAACCGCAGGCGGATGCCCGGTCGAGCTGTCCGGCGACGGCCCACTCACAAGGAGTCCGCCCGTTTTGTGCTGGGCGACCCGTTTTGTGCTGGGCGAAGAGACTCCCGACCAGGACGCTGAATCACCCGCTCGGTTGTGAGTCGACACGCGGACTCGATACTTTCTGCAGTCTTTCGGGCGTTGCCAGTCGCTCAGATTTGCGTCGCGGCGCCGAAGACTCACTTAGAGGAACTCCTTAGGCACTGCCCTCCCGTCGACTCCCTCCAAATACCCCTCTTCAGGCCCACCCACTATGAGCAGCGAACCCGCGAGGGACGATCTCAAAGCCGTCGAAGACTGCGCCGCGACTTTCAAAAAAATCAACGACGAACTTTCCAAAGTCATCGTTGGCCAGCAGGAAGTCATCGAGCAGGTGCTCGTCGCGATGCTCGCACGCGGCCACGCTCTGCTGGAAGGTGTGCCCGGACTGGCGAAAACGCTGCTGATCAGCTCGCTGGCTGAGGCGATGCACATGAGCTTCAAGCGGATTCAGTTCACGCCGGACCTCATGCCGAGCGATATCACCGGCACCGAGATCATTCAGGAAGACCCCGAGACAAATCAGCGGGCCTACAAGTTTCTGGCTGGTCCGCTGTTTGCCAACATGGTCCTCGCCGACGAAATCAACCGGACGCCTCCGAAAACCCAGGCCGCCATGCTGGAGGCGATGCAGGAACGGCACATCAGTGCCGGCGGCACGATGCACAATCTGCCCGACCCGTTCTTCGTCCTCGCCACGCAGAACCCGCTCGAACAGGAAGGGACGTACCCACTGCCGGAAGCTCAGCTGGACCGCTTTCTCCTTTACATCAAGGTCGACTACCCGACTGGTGCCGAGGAATGGGAAGTCGCTCGCCGGGTCACGTCCGGCCAGATGGGGAAGATCGGTCAGGTCATCACGGCTGACGAGATCATCGGCTTCCAGAAACTCGTCACGCAGGTTCCTGTGAGCGACCAGGTGCTGGGCTATGCCTGGGCTCTCGTCCGAGCCAGCCGGCCCGGAACTCCCGAGTCGCCTGAAGTCGTCAACAAGTGGGCGAGCTGGGGAGCTGGACCGCGCGGTGTGCTCACCCTGATCAGCTGTGCAAAAGCGAGAGCCATCCTGCACGGCCGGTACCACGCGACGACCGGAGACGTCCAGGCTGTGGCCCGACCGGCACTGCGGCATCGGCTCGCCGTGAACTACGCCGCCCAGGCCGCGGAAATCAACAGCGAGAAACTCATCGAGATGCTGATGGAAAAAGTCCCGGCTGATCGGCAATACGAAAAACCCGCCGCCTGACCGCGCTCCGGGAGGGCGATGCCAGTGCTGTCAACTACCTGTCGTAGGCGGATTTCTCCGAAATCCGCAGTGATGACGGGCCGCAACCTCTCGTCAGGCGCAAGTCAAATCAACCGTTGATCGCGCGAGGTCACGATCCCTGGCCGTTAGACATGCGGATTTCGGAGAAATCCGCCTACATTCCTGTTTACAGCGGTGGCTTCGCCCTCCCGATTCTTTGCGACGTGGGGCTGGTCCAAGGAATCTGCCATGACTGACTTCCATGCCGTTGGAATTCCCACCAGCTTCCTCGAAGAAACCGCGGTCGCTCCCGCCACCGGAGTCGCGTTTACCGAAGGCCCCGCGGCGGCGGCGGACGGCAACGTCTACTTCAGCGACATCGCCAACAACCGGATCATGCGATTCGACTCGAAGACGGGCCGACTTTCCGTCTGGCGAGCCCCGAGTGGCCGGGCCAACGGGCTCCTGTTCGATCCGGAAGGCCGACTGCTCGCGTGCGAGGGAAACGAGTTCGGGGAAAACGACGGCCACCGGCGGATCACTCGAACATGTATGCAGACGGGCCGAGTCGAAGTCCTCACCGATCGCTTTGAGGGAAAACGGTACAACGCCCCGAACGATATCGCCGCGTGCTCGAACGGGCAGATCTTTTTTACCGATCCCTGCTACGGCGACCGGTCGTGGATGGAGCTCGACACGGACTCCGTCTACCGAATCGACACCGATGGGGCGGTGACCTGCGCGATCACTCAGCCGGAGATTCAACGACCAAACGGCATCGCCCTCTCGCCGGATGAGAAGACGCTGTACCTGGTCGACAGTTGCCCGGTCGTGGGTGGCAACCGAAAGATCTGGGCCTTCGACCTGACCGCCGACGGCAGCCTGTCCAACCAGCGAGTCGTGATCGACTTCGCCCCCGGCCGTGGCGGAGACGGCATGGCCGTCGACCAGCAGGGCAACCTGTGGATCGCTGCCGGAATCACTCGCCCGCGCGGGCCTCACGAATCCGGCGATGTCCCGCCGGGTATCTGGATCGTCACTCCCGAGGGTGAGGTCAAAGGCCGTATCCCGATCCCCGAAGACGTGCTCACCAATGTGACCTTCGGCGGAGACGACCTGAAAACGCTCTACATCGCCGCCGGGAAAACGCTGTTTTCGATTCGAGTGTCCGTGCCGGGATTCGTCGTGCACCGCAGATCGCCCCGCTGAAGGCAACCCGAAGAGCGTGAGTTACTTAAGGATGACGCCCAGGCAGGATTCACGATGGCAGATCTCACCGCCGCACAGTCATTCACGAAAGAGTGTGCCGGGCTCGGCTGCGGAGCGATCCTCGCCGACCCGCCGTGGCAGTTCACCAACCGCACCGGCAAGGTCGCGCCCGAGCATCGGCGTCTCGCCCGCTACGAAACACTCTCCCTCGCCGACATTAAAGAGATCCCCGTCTCGACCGCCGCAGCGGCTGCGAGTCATCTTTACCTGTGGGTGCCCAACGCGCTGCTCGCCGAGGGACTGGCCGTGATGGATGCCTGGGGATTTCAGTACAAGTCAAACATTGTCTGGCACAAAGTCCGCAAAGACGGCGGACCGGACGGTCGTGGCGTTGGCTTCTACTTTCGCAACACGACGGAACTTGTTCTGTTCGGCATTCGCGGAAAACTTCGAACGCTCGCCCCAGGCCGCCGCCAGGTGAACATCATCCGCACGCAGAAGCGCGAGCACTCGCGCAAGCCGGACGAACTTTACAGCATCATTGAAGAGTGCAGTCCCGGCCCGTTTCTGGAACTCTTCGCGAGAGGCACTCGTCCCGACTGGCATCAGTGGGGCAACCAGGTGGAAGACTACGATCCCGACTGGCCAACCTATTCCAACCACAGCCAGGCGACGGGCAAATAGACGATGTCAGGTTGCCAGCAGGCAACGGACTCCGTCGACCTCAACGAGAGTAAACCTGAAGATCGTTAAAGCGGTGGCCGCGGCGACTACGCGATGATCTCGTCAATCGGATGTCCGTAGTCTATTTCCAGTCGCTTGCGGCCTGGGACCTCAAGCCGGCGCGGTTCCAGTCCCAGCTGCTTCATCACGGTGGCGTGGATATCCGTCACGTAGTGACGATTCTCGACGGCGTGAAAACCCAGTTCATCCGTGGCACCGTGAACGGTACCGCCTTTGATTCCTCCCCCGGCCATCCACACGGAAAAGCCAAAGTTGTGGTGACCTCGACCATTGGAACCCTGCCCGCCGGGAGTACGGCCGAATTCGGAACCCCACACCACCAGCGTCTCGTCGAGCAGACCTCGCTGCTTGAGATCTTTCAACAGGCCCGCGATGGGCTGATCGATCTGCTGGCAATTGCTGGCATGATTTGTCTGAAGATTGCTGTGAGCATCCCAGGCTCCTGCTCCGCCACCGCCGTGGTAGATCTGAACGAACCGCACGCCGCGTTCGACCAGACGTCGAGCTGTCAGGCAGAGCTGGCCGAACGACTGAGTCGGACTGCCGGTCGTCCCGTAAAGCCGGTGGGTCGCGGCAGTCTCCTGCGTGGAATCAACGACATTCGGAACGGCCGTCTGCATCCGGAACGCGAGTTCGTACGACTTGATTCGAGCCGCAAGTTGCGGATCGTCGGGGTACTCCGCTGCCGTCAGCCGGTTCAATCGGCCGAGAAGCTGCTGCGCTTTCAATCGCTCCGCCGAACCCGCACCGCTGGCGGGAATCGCGAACGGCAGCGGGTTCTTCGGATCGACGGACAGAGTGACTCCGTCATGTTCGGGCCCGAGATAATCCGCGCCTTCCGTCCCCTTGCCGCCGCAGCAGTCGCCGATCTTATTCCCCATCACGATGAACTGCGGAAGACTGTCATTCAAAGAGCCCAGTCCGTAGTGAACCCAGGCCCCGATCGTTGGGAAGAAGCCGTCAAACCGGTTTCGGCCGGTGTGAAACTGAAGTTGAGCGTCGTGGTTGCTGGCGGTGGTCCACATTGACCGTACGATCGCCATATCGTCGACACACTCCGAAAGATGAGGCAGCCAGTCGCTGACTTCGATGCCGCTCTCCCCGCGTTTTCGATAGCCGACCTGCAGCGGATACAGTTTGTCGTAAATCTTCCCGTTGGCATCGCCCTTCACCAGTTCGATCCGGTTCTTGATGTACGGCGATTCGAGCACGCTGGCGAACGGTGTTTCGGGAATCGTCTTGCCGCCGTGCTTCGTCAGTTCGGGTTTCGGATCGAACGTCTCCACCTGGCTGACGCCTCCGGCCATAAACAGCCAGATCACGCTCTTCGCCTTCGGCGCGAAATGCGCGAGCCCGTCCGGAGGAGCCCATTCCGCTCCCGGTGCGGAGACCCCGTCCCGCTGAAGCATCGCTCCCAGAGCGAGCGACGCGAACCCGGTGCCAAGGTCCGACAGAAAACGCCGCCGAGGTTGCATAGTGCGATGGCTCATAAAATTTCCTCTATCAGTTTTTCTTTGATCGTGTTTCTCGACGCGACGCTCAATTATCGAATCGTGACAAAATCGTTGTGGTTGAGCAGGACCAGAGCCAGCTGGCGACGGACTTCCTCGCTGCCAGCGAACTCACTGAGAAACTGCACGCATTCGTCCCGCTCTGTCGCCGACGGCTCGCGACACAGCACGTGCTCGAACACCGCGTCGACATAATCGCCGCCCGTCCGGGATGCGTATGCCAGGGCGATTTGTCCTGCCTGCCCGGCCGCGATCTGGCTGTTGAACATGGCCAGAGCCTGCTGCGGCGCGACCGTCGATTTCCGCTGGTAACACTCGTTGACCTTCGCTCCATCGAACAAACTGAGAAACGTCATTTGCCGTTCCTTGTCCTGCTGGAAATACAGACTGCGACGCAGCACGGTCTGCCCCTGAGTGTGTTCGATCGGGGCTCCCCCCATCGTCAGATCGAGGCTTCCTCCCAACGACAGCACGCTGTCCCGCACGACTTCCGCTTCCATCCGACGGGCGTTCATTCTCCAGAGTAAATGATTGTCGGGATCCAGAGACCGCGTCGCGGCCGAAGCTTCGGCGGGCGACGAACTCAGCCGGTACATGCCTGACAGAAGAATCATTTTGTGAAGCTGCTTCAGGCTCCACTTTTCCTCCATGAAACGCACCGCCAGCCAGTCGAGCAGCGCCGCGTGGCGAGGCTGTTCCGATCGCAGGCCGAAATCAAAAGTCCGTTCCAGAAGCGGCGCGTCGAAGTGCCGCAGCCAGACGTGGTTCACGAGAACGCGGGCGGCCAGCGGGTTCTTCCGGTCTGTGATCCAGCGTGCAAATGCCAGCCGACGCCCGGAACTCGTGTTCGGATACTGCGGACCGAGCGGCGCGTACTCGCGCGAGTCGCTGCCGAGCTGTCCGCTTGCCGCCTCAAGTTTCTTCGACTGAACGGCGAGCAGTTTTTCAGCGGCTTTGAGTTCGCTGTCCGCCTTCGCCCGCGCTGCCTCGGCAGCGCTCTGGCACTTCTGCTGAGCCTGCTCGATGCTCAGACGGCTCTGCGCCACCTGCTCCTCAAGCTGGTCAACGGCGAGTTGCCGACTCGCGCGCCCGGCGGCCGCGGCAAGCTCTTCGGTATTCCCTTCCGCCAGTCCGTAGCGAACGACTTCGGCCGTCGTCCTTGCTTCCAGCGCGACGGCTTCCGAGCCAGCGGCGCGGCGATGTGCCTCTGCCGATTTCTCCGCGGCGACTGACACCCGCAAAGCCAGCTCCAGATCGTTCTTTGTCAGTGGTGTCTGCGGAATCGTCGGCCCTCCCGCGGCATCCTTCAACTGCGTTTCCGGTGGCAAGGTTGAGACGACCAGCTGATCAAACTCCGCCGTTGCCGAAAACGTCCAGACTGAGATACGGCCCGGCTGGCGGCTCGGCAGCCTGTACGCCACTTTCAGTTCACCATCGATCAACACATTCAGCAACTGGTCTTTGACGGCCAGTTCGAGCACGTAGTCCTGTCCGACTTTCACCGGGTGAGCTGCCATCCCGGCGGCTGGATACTGCCACTGCCCGTCACTTCCCTGACTGGTGAACTGCACTTTCGGCCCGGACACTGACAGGTAAACCGCATTCATCGCCTGCCCATCGACGTCGAAACCGAGGCCGACGGAGCGGTATTGATCGCCGCCGGTAATCTTCAACCGTAGCGTTGCCCGGAAGTCTCGCGGGTGATTCTTTGTGGAGACCAGGCGGTGCTGTTTCGTCTCGCCGAGTGACTGCACGATGCGTCCGTCACTGGCCGCCCACTCGCCACTCTCCGCCTTCCAGCGTTCAAGGCTGAGCTCCGAAAACTCGTCGCTCAGGACGGGAGTCTCTGCTGGGGAATTCGCTGGTTCCGTTTTGGGGCGAGTATCCGGCTTGGAACTGGAGTCGTCGAACGCGGCAAGTTTCCGGCGCGACGCCTCAACGTTCGCGCCGGCCGACTTGAGTGCGGTCTCGGCCGCGGCAATCTTCGACTGCGCTGCCGAGAGAGCCGCAAGCCGATTTTCTTCGAGGAGCGCCGGATACCAGGCAGTCACCGGCAGCGGAACGGGCTCGATCGACAACTCGCCGAACAGTTCAGGCAGGCCCGCGGTGAGCGGACTCTTTTCGTCCGGCCGATCCTCATTGCCCAGAATGAAGAGAAATGTTTTTCGATCCAGATGCGCATCGTAGGTTCGAACGAGCTGCGCAGAATTCGTCGTCGCGGTCGCCAGCGGATCGTCGCGAAGGTCGTGCGTCTCAAAAATCGCCCGCATCCGATAGTAGCCCGTCTGCTCGAACGGGTCGTATTTGTGATCGTGGCAACGGGCACAGTTGATCGTGAGGCCGAGGAACGCTTTGGAAGAATGCTCAACGATATTGTCGAGCCACACGTTTCGGTTGAACTTGTACCAGTTCCGCGCGAGGAACCCCGTCGCCCGCAGCGAAGCCTCATCGTCCGGCGCCACTTCGTCGGCAGCGAGCATCTCGACAATCATTCGGTCGTAGCCCTTGTCCTCGTTCAGCGACTCGACAATCCAGTCCCGCCACCGCCAGATGTGCTCGCGACCGTCGCGGATTTCTTTCCCGTAGCCGGACGGATCGCTGTACCGCCAGATGTCCATGAAGTGCCGGGCCCAGCGTTCGCCGTACCGTGGACTGTCGAGCAACCGGTCGACGGCGTTTTCAAAAGCTGCCGACGATTTGTCTTCAAGGAACGCCTTTCGTTCTTCCGGTGTCGGTGGCAGGCCGGTCAGCGCGAGAGAGGCTCGCCGCAGCAGCATTGACCGGGAAGTTTCTCCGACGGCGGTGATTCCGAGACGCTTGTGCTCGTCCGCGAGGAACCGGTCAATGTCGTTTCGAATCCACGTTGCAGAAACGTCCGGCACCTCCGACTTGACCGGGGGAAGGAACGACCAGTGCCGCGAAGGGGCTTCGGGAATCGCCTCGTCGGGAGCCACGGCCCCGCTCGCGATCCAGGCCGCAAGCCGGGCGACCTCCGCCCTGGTCAGTCGCGTGCCGGAATCCGACGGCGGCATCCGATTGTCGTCGTCCGCGGTCACTCGCTGCAGCAGGAGACTCTTCGCGGCAGAGCGTTCCACGAAGACCGGCCCGTTGTCTCCCCCCTTTTTGATCAGGCTCGCCGCATCCAGCCTGAGCCCGCCTTCCTGTTTGCGGGAACTGTGGCACGAAAAACACTTATCCCGCAGCAGCGGCTTGATATCCGACACGTAGTCGACGGCACCTGTTTCTTTGGACGCCAACTCATCAGCCAGCGACGACCGCTCAGGCAACGCCCCCATACTGAAGTGCAGGATGAGGCTGCAAAGTGGGAGATATTTCGCGGGGTTCATGACAGACCCTTCATTTCAAAGACAAAGCAACCGGCATTGTATTGCAGAGCCGCTCTCCTCACAGCCTGTTTAAAAAGTGGCCATAGAGGCGGTGGGCTTTAATCGGGAAGTGATCTCGGACTCGTTCCCAAAGCGGCATCGCCGCAACCAAGCGAACGGCGTGCAGGCCTGACGACTGACGGATCTCAGGTCACGAATGGAGCGGGACGAGCCGCGCCGCTGGACATCAGCGGCGTGAGGAAACGTCGGTCGCGATTTGCCGAAGGATCCACGCCGCCGACTGCTCCGGAGCCCCGGCCGGCGTTGTGTGGCCGCGGGGTTCCGCCACAACGTGCAGATCGACACGACTGGGAAGCTTCTTTGCGAGCGCGGCCTTCGTGGTGAGACGGGCGAGGTCAATCGCGTGGTCGGTCCCGACTCGTTCATCCTGGTCTCCGATGATGATCCAGACCGCTCGGCCAGCCAGCTTTTCGGCCTGTCTGTTTAACGCGAGCGACAGCGCCAGCGCGTTCTTTGCGGCTCCGTGAAACTCCCGCAGCGCGGCCAGTTCCGTGACAGGAGCGAACGCGGCGACACACTTCACTCGCGCATCGTGAGCCGCAAAATGCAGTGCCAGATACCCGCCGCGAGAGGTTCCACACGCGGCGACTTTTACGGCGTCCGTGTGGCCGGCGGAAATCAAATGATCGAGAACTCTGGCAAACCGCTTGTTCGAGTCCGCTACAAAGTCGTCGCCCTGTTCGCAGCGATACCGCCATCCAGCCAGGCCTGCGGGTTCTCCGTCCCGGTGCTCCCTGCCATGACACGGCAGATCGATCGAGACGAGTAAATAGCCCTCGGCACTGAGTGCGTTGCCGCATTGCCGAAAGTAGGCATCGCCGAGAGTTTCACTCATCGTGCTGGCAAGAACAAAAAGCGTCGGCGTCGGTTTGGTTGGGAGGGGTCCCCAGCTGCCGAACGTCTCGCCCGTCGCGGTTTGATGCGTCTCGACTTTGCGTTGAACGTCTGCGGCTTGTGACGTCACTTCGAACGTGAAGCCTGCGACGGCCATGACGAGAACAACTCCGGTGGCCCGGAGCCGGCTGATCGACATTCTGTTTTGCATGAAGAGGACGCCTGGTGGATGGGATCTGAAACGACTTGAGCAACGATGAGCTGCGGCTGAAAAGCCAGTGCCCAGAGGCGTCTCCGTAAAGTGCGGATCTGTTCTGAGTCAACGCCACGGAGCTCGGGTGTTTTGAAGTTGCACACTCGGCCCCCTCTCCCCCAAAACATCGGCGATTGAAGCGGATTCCACAAAGTCAATCGAACGCGCCGGTGTTTCGGGGGAGAGGGAGCTTCAAACTGTGCAACTTCAAAACTCGCGCGTGAGGAAGGAGTATGAATCGAGTTTCTGGATCCCGCCACCCGGTGCCCGTCGCTCATCGCGATCCCGCCTGAACCATTCGCCCGACCTGCCAGTCGCGGCGAGGTCGTGCCTCGCCCTCGCATGAGATATCGTCAGTCCTGGTAAAACTCGCCCCGGCCAGACCGCAACCAGAAAACAACGAGAGGTCCGACATGTCGGAATCCAGCAGCAACTCGACCGATCTCGCATCGACCACTGAGGACGCCGTTTCGCGCCGCGGCGTGATGGGGATCCTCGCGGGGCTCGGAGTCGGCTCGACTGTGCTGCATCGAGCTCTCGCGGCGGCGGTCGATGAAAAAGGCACGATCACTCCCGAGATGATTCAACAGGCGGAATGGATCGCCGGACTCGAACTGACCGACGAGGAACGTGACGAAACCTCGCGGGCAATTCGAAGTTCGCTCAGCAAGTTTGAAGCACTGCGGGAAGTCGAAGTCGGATACGACGTGCCGCCGGCGATTTCGTTTGTGACGACTGCGGGCCGAGCGTCGAACGGACCGGTCCAGCGAAACCAGGCGAGGCCTCTTGAGTCTGCCGCGCCGAAGAGGCCTGGCGACGATGAGACGCTCGCGTTTCTCCCCGTGACCGAATTGTCCGCGCTGCTGCGGTCCAGGCAGGTGACGTCTGAGGAACTGACGCGGCTCTATCTTGCCCGTCTGAAAACGTACAACCCCCTGCTGAACTGCGTTGTGACGCTCACTGAAGAAGTCGCACTGGAACAGGCACAGCGGGCTGATCGAGAGATCGCCGCCGGCCGCTACCGCGGCCCGCTGCACGGTGTGCCGTGGGGAGCGAAGGATCTGATTGCGTGGCCGGGTTACCCGACGACCTGGGGAGCTCCGCATTTCAAGGAGCAGGTCATCGACGAAAAGGCGACGGTCGCGCGGCGGCTCGAAGAGGCCGGCGCAGTGCTTGTCGCGAAACTGTCGCTGGGAGCCCTGGCGATGGGCGATCAATGGTTCAACGGGCGAACGAACAATCCCTGGGATCCGCGGCAGGGTTCGAGCGGCTCGTCGGCGGGTTCCGCTTCGGCGACGGCGGCCGGCCTGGTCGGCTTTGCCATCGGCAGCGAGACGCTGGGCAGCATCGTCTCGCCCTGTCGCCGTTGCGGAACGAGCGGACTGCGACCAACGTTCGGGCGAGTCAGTCGTCACGGCTGCATGGCTCTTTCCTGGACGATGGACAAGATCGGACCGATCGCCCGCAGTGTCGAGGACTGCGCGCTGATCCTCGACGCAATTCACGGTTCCGACGGCCACGACCCGACCGTCGTCGACCAGCCGTTTCAGTGGCCGGCCACTCGCCCTCTGTCTTCGCTGCGAGTCGGCTTCACGAAAACGGGCGAGCCCGAAGACAAATGCAGCGATCTGAAGCTGCTTCGCGAACTGGGCGTGACACTCGTCCCGATTGAACTTCCGGAGAGTCTTCCTGCCTCAGCCGTGTCGATGATGCTTGGCACAGAGGCGGCCACGGTGTTTGACGAACTGACCCGAGGGCACATCACGGAAGGCCTGAACTCGTGGCCCTCGACCTTCCGGCGCGGCCAGTTCGTGCCGGCCGTCGAATATCTTCGAGCCAGCCGCGTCCGGACGCTCCTGATGCGGAAAATGGACGACGTCATGCGCGACGTTGACCTGTACGTCGGCGGAGACGACCTGACCATCACCAACCTGACTGGTCATCCGACGGTCGTTTTCCCCGACGGCTTTGTCGAACGCGACGGGCGAAAGGTTCCGTATTCCGTCACGATGACCGGTCAACTGTTTGGCGAGTCGGAACTGCTCGCCGTAGCAAACGTTTTTCAGACCGCTCGCGGAGCGAACCTCGAACGTCCGCCGATTGGCGAGTTTCTGAAGGCACTCACCGAAGAAGAAAAGAAGCAGCCGGAGACGGACAAGTAGTCCGTGCGATCCTGCGTGATGTGCAACCTGCCTGGCGGAGGTCGCAGTGCTCAGATGGCGTCCTCTGACAGCCGCTTGATCAGGATCGTCGCGTACGATCCGCGTGGCAGTTCGAACTGCAGCCGCAGCTTCTGCTTGCCGGGGAACAGGTCATCAGTCGCTGCTTCCGTCTGAAGTCCGCCGGGCATGATGAGGGTCTTGCGAGTGCTCTTTGAGAAGAAACTGTCTCGTGGAAACTTGACGCGGAGTTCGCGAAGTTCCATGTCTTCTGCTCTGAGGACGTCGCCAAGCAGCGCGGCAGTTGGCTCGTCGATCTCCTTCTGCCTGGCCGATGGCAGCATGAGTGACGCTTCAAATGCCGAATCGTCATGGCCGACCGTCGAGCGGGCGAAACAGCAGCGACCGCTTTTCAGATCAAAGTCGATCCGCTCGTCCGGTGCGATCCGTTTGTCCTGCCAGGCCGTCAGCAGCCGATTCCACAGAGCGCTTTGAAATGCCGACAGGTAGAGACCACGCAGATCGACACTGATGCACGCGAAAGCCCGTTTGAAGTCGATCGGCAACCCGGCGGCTTCTTTGTCGGCGAGGAAGGTGACGACGCTTCGCCGGTGCGATTTGTCGAGAGCCGCCTTGCACGTGACCCACTCGCCCCAGTGATCGGCGAGGAGCTTTTTCTGTTTCTTTTCCTGCGATCGATCGTCGGCATTCAAATCGGCCAGAGCCAGCCACAAGGCACGCTCGTAGTTGCCCAGGCACCAGGCTTTGCCAATCCACTCGCCCGTGAAACCCAGCGAACCGAATCGCTGATTGTCGAAGTAATTTGGCAGGCCGGTTTCACGCACGACCCCGACTGCCTGCTGTGCGTGCGCGACCTCGGTTTCTGTCATGTCGCGCATCGTCAGTTCGAACTGGTTGGATCGAATCTGGCTGGACTGAAACGGCTTTGCGGTCTGACCGAGATACCTCAGGTCGAGCGACTGTTGCTCCAGATTCTTCTTCGGCCCGTGATGAATCGTGACGTGCTGAGTCGTGACCGCGTGCCGGTCTTTGAGCCCGCCGTAGCTGATCCGCTTTCGAGGAATCCGCCAGCGATCGATGATCGAGCCGACGGCTTCCGGCGTCCCGATCGACCTCTTCGTCAGTCGATAAAGCGCGTGCGGACCCTGGCCGATCTGGACGTCGGTCTGTTCGTCAACCTGAAAGTCTTCCGGAATGCGACGCAGCTTCACGCGGGAACCTTTTCAATATGGACACAGGGACTGCTTCGTAACGCAGCCGCGGTGAGTTCTCAATTGCCGGCAGCGTGAAATCGCGGATTGAACATCGACTTTACGAAACTGGTTCGCAGAGTCGATCAATTCCGCCAGCACGGAATCCTGTCGGTGTGTCAGCCGAGCCAGCCCGCCTCGTCGATACCCGACGCGTGAGTTTTGAGGTCATGAGCAAGGCAGCCGGAGCGGCGCTGCGCTTGATCCGGCCCACTGATGAACCTGCCAGATTCCGGTTCACATTACGGCAGATCCGGAGCGAGGGTCTTCTGGTGTCGCTCGACGTTCCACCAGCGAAGCCAGCGGGTTTCGTCGTAGCCGAAGTCCTGCTTGGTCAGCTTGCGCAGGGCGGCGAGTGATTCCTGGTTCTCATGTGACAGCTGAAACGGGACGACCTTTGTTGCTCCGCCAACGCTACCTGGGTACGGGATGATGTCGACTCGCTCGTACCGGCCGGTTCGAAGTCCGATCGCGATTTCCGGGGGGAGGCCGAATCGGTCGCCCGCTCCGCCGAACGAACCGTTGGAACCAAAGCTGTAGCCCTGCACGGGAACACGGATCTTGTAGCCGTGCGTCGTGACGAGCGATCGGATCAGCGCGGGGACGGCCGTCTCATCGCCCTTCCGGCCGAGCGCCGCGGCCGACCGCTTCACGATGACGTTCTCTGTGTCGCGCAGGCCACGAATCAGAATCGACTGGCCGAGCGACGCGTGCTCATCGGGAATCGATTCGAGTGCCTTCTCACGAATTTCCGGAACGCTGTCGCGGATCGCGAGTGTCGTGAGCGACGGCACGCCTTTCTCGCTGCCGATTCGGGCGAGGATATCGACGAAGGCCTGTCGCACGTCGGCGTGCTGGCTCTTGCCGAGAAACTGAATGAGCGCCGGAATCGCGTCCGGTGAAGTCACGTTTCGCAGATTGGCCAGGCCGTCGGCTGCCCGCTCTTTGTGATTGCCCGTCGCCCAGTTGAGCCACAATCGCACCTTGCTGAACCATGCCAGTTCGGATTTTGTCCGCTTTGCGGTCGCCTGGAGTGAATCCAGCTGGTCGGCCGGGACCCACTTGCCATCAAATTTCACGAAGCCTTCGTCGATGCGCCGCTGTTCGTACTCGGCCTTCGTCAGCCACTCGTCGTCGAATTGTGTGTGGCCCAGGCCGTAGTGAGCTCGCTTGTGTTCCGGGTCGAACTTCAGCACCGCTTCCAGATGGACGGCTCGCTGATCGTCGAGGTTTTTTTCCCGACACCACTCGGCGAGTTCCCACTGCGCATCCAGCGTGTTCTCAACTGAGTGCGCTTTGACTTCGTACTCTTCAAACTTGAGCGGCTGCCTGACGATCTCCCGCACGCGAGCCCGGTCGACCGTCACCGATGCTCCGTTGAGCAGCGTGATCTGCACGGAATCTTCGGTCGGCTCGTCGCGAGTGATCGTGCCTCGCAAAGCACCCGACCTCGACAGAAAAATCGCATCGGCGCGGACCGTCCCGGTGGACATGACCAGACAGCCAGGCACGACAACAAACAACGCGATGAATAGTCGAAGAGGCATCGTCAATCCTCCCGTGACGTTTTGCGACTCAGGAATATCTACGCGGAAACGGATTGTCGCTCGCCGCCGCAACGGGATCGTACCCGTTCCGGACGTGGGTTTTGCGGATTCTCTGCGGAATCCAGCAACTTTCGGGAGACTGCCGATTCTGCGGCAAACGGCCCTTTGCGGCGTAATTCCCGGCCGAGGCTTTCCGGCTGGATTCCCGTTCCTTAGAGTTTGCCGCGTACACGTGTTTTGAAACAACCGAATCTGCAGCGAGATGGATGCATCGTCCTCCGCTGCCCGCTTCCGCAGGAGAACCGACATGGCCGTCAAGACGCGAGCGAAAGCCCAGCCCAAATCACAACCGAAGGACGAAGGTTCGAGCCTTCTGAACAACGCACTCGGCCAGATCGAAAAGGCATTCGGTGTCGGCTCGATCATGAAGCTGTCGGATTCCGGCCCGGCATCCATTCAGGGGATCGCGACGGGATCGCTCTCCCTCGACCTGGCCCTGGGCGGGCACGGTCTGCCCCGAGGCCGCATCATCGAGCTGTTCGGCCCGGAGTCCAGCGGCAAGACGACACTCGCCCTGCACGCGATCGCGAGTGCTCAGAAGGACGGCGGCATCGCGGCGTTCATCGATGCCGAACACGCGCTCGATCCCGCCTGGGCCAAAAAGCTCGGCGTGAATCTGGAAGAGCTGCTCGTCAGCCAGCCTTCGTACGGTGAGGAAGCTCTGCAGATCGCGGAGATGCTCATCAAGTCCAGCGCCGTCGACATCATCGTCATCGACTCAGTCGCCGCACTGGTTCCAAAGGCGGAACTCGACGGCGAGATCGGCGACAAGCATGTCGGGCTGCAGGCTCGAATGATGAGCCAGGCGATGCGGAAGCTGACAGGAGCGATCGCAAAGTCGAATACGACTGTCATCTTTATTAATCAGATTCGCGAGAAGATCGGCGTGATGTTCGGCAGCCCGGAAACGACGCCAGGCGGACGGGCGCTGAAGTTCTACAGCTCGTGCCGCATCGACGTTCGCCGGATCGCGACACTCAAAGAAGGCGAGGAACCGGTCGGCATTCGCATGAAGGCCAAGATCGTCAAGAACAAGGTCGCACCGCCGTTCCGCATTGCCGAGTTCGACATGCTCGGCCGCCGTGGCATCAGCCTCGAAGGTGACATCATCGATATGGGCATCGAAGATCGAGTCGTCCAGAAGGCCGGTTCGTGGTTCAGCTACGGCGAAACGCGCCTCGGTCAGGGACGAGACAAAGCGCGACTGCTGCTCGAAGAGAATCCAGAGCTTCTGAATGAAATTCGCGAAAAGATCCTCATCGCCCGCGGCTTCGAATATCTGATTTCGGGGGCACCGACCGAGGAAGCGACGGAAGTCGCCGAAGAGTAAATGAAGTTGAGCTGTCATCTGGAAGCCCGGTCGTTCACCGACCGGGCTTCCTTATTTTGCACGCGGAAAATCGTAGCCCGAAGCGCCACAGGATATTTTCTCTGAAGAGGCAACCCGACGCGTCAGTTTTGAAGTTGCACAGTTCAGCCGCGAAGCGGCGACAGCACATAGCCGTGGGCATCAGCCCACGGTTGTGGTTCCGAATGAACACCGGAGCCGCGAAGCGGCGGCAGCAGACGCGTTTGCTGTCGCCGCTTCGCGGCTTGGGCGTTTTTCCTTTGCTTTCTGCGGGCTGACGCCCGCAGCTATGTGCTGCCGTCGCTTCGCGACTAAAAAGTGTGCAACTTCAAAGCGTGTCAGCGAGGGGTGGGTCCCTCGCTGGCCTTTCTGGCGACATCTGTCACTTTTCATACGGCCACCGAAATGACACTCCCAACCGTCTCGCTGAAACCACGTCGAGCTCAGCCGATCCTCAACCGGCATCCGTGGGTGTTCGAAGGGGCGATCGGTCAGGTCTCTGGTGATCCCGCGCCGGGAGCGGAGGTGCTGGTTCAGTCGAAGGACGCTCAGCCGATCGGGCGAGGTCTCTTCAATCCGAACAGCAACATCCGCGTGAGGATGTTCTCGTGGGACAAAGACGAGCCGATTAATGAGGCGCTCTTTGCCGCACGCATCAACGAAGCCGCCACGCTGCGAGAATCGATCGTCGATCCGAAAACGACGTCGGCCTGCCGGGTGTTTTTCAGCGAATCCGACGGGCTGAGCGGGCTCATCGTCGACCGCTACGGTGACTGGCTGCTGGTTCAACTGACGAGCCTCGCGCTGGCCGAGCGGCGCGAGGTGTTGTTCGATCTGCTCGAAAAACGGTTCGCGCCGCGCGGCATCTGGCTTCGCACGGAGAAGGGCATTCGCGAAGCGGAAGGCCTGGAAATCGCCGACGGTCTGGTTCGCGGTGAGGAACCGCCCCGGCCAATTTCAATTTTCGAAAACGGGCTGACGTTTCAGGTCGACGTGACTCAAGGTCAGAAAACCGGCGGATTCCTCGACCAGCGTGAGAATCACTTTGCGGTTTCGAAGCTCGTTCGCGGACACCGGATTCTCGACATGTTCTGCTACGCCGGCGGATTCGGAATCACGGCGGTCGCACTCGGAGAGGCCGCGTCCATCGTCGGCGTCGACTCGTCTGAGCCAGCGCTGGAACTCGCGAGAATCAACGCGGAACTCAATGGAGTTGCGGATCGAACGGAGTTCCTGAAGGCGGACGCGTTTAAGTATCTCGAAGAGGCAAACGCTCGCGGCGAGATGTTTGACACGGTGATCCTTGACCCGCCGAAAATGACGCGACGACGATCGGGACTCGCCGGCGCGATGCGCGGTTACCGCAGCCTCAACGAACTCTCTGTGACGCTGCTTCGCCCGGGAGGCCTGCTGGTTACTTGCAGCTGCTCCGGACTGATCTCGCAGAGCGATATGGAATCGATGCTCGCCACCGTCTCGACATCCACCAACCGGCGGATTCAGATCCTGGAATCACGCGGCCAGGCGGCGGATCATCCGGTCTCTCCCAATTGTCCCGAAAATGCTTATCTGAAATGCTTCGTCTGCCGCGTGACGTAGCGGTGCGGTGCGGCGCGAGCCGCCCGGTCGAATGCGCGGTGAATCGCCGATCGGCCGGACGGATTGCGCCTGGACCGGACGGCTTGCGCCTTTCCGCTACATTTTCGGCGGGTGACGATCCAATTGCGTACTCACTCTCATCGAGGTTGATTCGGAGATTCAGAATGCTGCCGCGGACGCTCGAACCTGAGGTCATGGATACTCGCGAGGAAGCCGTCGATTATGACTCGATGGATCACTCGGGCGTGAATCGCGTGTTCGTCGACGATCTCCTGGCCGCGAGTCAGGCAGCCGGTTTCGAAAAGTCATCGCCGAGTGAGCCACTGCGAATTCTCGATGTCGGAACGGGGACGGCTCAGATACCGATCGAGCTGTGCCGGCGACCGGTCAACTGTGATGTCTGGGCGATCGACCTCGCCGTGGAGATGCTGCTCCTTGCCGAGCAGAACGTCCGCGAGGCGGCGCTCGACGGGCGGATTCTGCTCGAGCAGGAAGACGCGAAGGCGATGAATTATTCCGCCGCCGATTTTGACTGGGTCATCTCAAACAGCATCGTGCATCACATTCCCGAACCAGAATCTTCGCTGTGTGAGATGCTGCGGGTCCTTCGATCCGGCGGCTTCTTTTTCGTCCGGGACCTGCTGCGACCGGAAACGGATGCCGAGGTCGAAACGATTGTGCGGACTTATGCGGGCGGGGAGAACGGGGACCAGCAACAGCTCTTCCGGCAGTCGCTTCATGCGGCACTCACCGTTGACGAAATTCGCGAGCTCATGACATCGCTCGGCTGGAGCGGCGAGTGCGTTTCGCAAAACAGCGACCGACACTGGACGATTGCCGGCGTCAAACCGGAGTGAATAGTGCTCCTTCAGCTTCCGGTCGTTCGTGTCGTGACGGCGTCGCGGTTTTCGAGTTTCGTGGGGTTACTGAGGAACGCAGGCGGTACGCGGTAAGGGTTGTTCGAATTGCGCCAAACCCGGGACCGGCAAGCTCGCCCTGTTACGCAAAGTCACAGGCAAATCGCTGAAGCATTCCGACCAGCAAGGTCGAGAACAGTGTTGTGAGAACTGCCTGTCTCCCACCCTGCGACGTTTCTTCGTCCGACTTTCTCCGCGAAAGTGACAAAGGCAGCTCACCTGGTTCTGCACACCGCGACTGACTACATGACCCTCCGTGGAGTTCCGCATGGAAACAATTCGTCTTGCTGATCTGGACGTTCACTCAATCGCCGCATCTCCTCTCGATGACCGCCTGCTGCATCTCAGTTCCGATTTTGACAGTCCTGCACCGGTTTCTGAATTCAAGGAAACTCCCGAGCCTTCGCCAGAGTTCGTTTCATGGCAGGATCGATTTGATTCCAACCGCGAGCAGATCACTCGCCGTCTGGCAGTCATCGAGGCTGAGCTCGACCAACAGAAGACACCTGGACGGCCGCAGCTGGGCGTGTACGGGAGCGGCCATTGAGAAATGGACAATCCAGATCGAGACTTGTCGGGCTGATTCCGATTCCGTCATGATCCGCCGTCCTGCAACCTCGTTTGCGGATCGACCTGAACCGGAATGCGGATTATCTCATGGCTCGACTCGTCTCCCTCGGGATCATTGCGACTCTGATCATTGTCCTGGGGATCACCTGTTATCAGGTGATCGCACCGTTTCTGGTGCCGCTCTTTCTGGGCGCCATTACGGCGATGCTCTGCCAGCCGCTGCTGCATTACTTCCTGAGCCGGTTCAAAGACCGTCGTCGATGGGCGGCCGCGGCGACGACCGCGACCGTGATCGGCGGACTCACCCTGCCGATTCTGATTGGCATTCTGTTCGGTGTGCTGCAGATCGTGTCGTGGACCTACGCCGGGATTGAAGAGGCGAGCCAGGTTTCGTTGATGGACCTGAATTCCGAGACGCGTCTCGATGTCAACCGCGTCCGCGATTCAATCTTCAGTTACTACGACAAGTGGTATCTGGGCGACCAGGTTCAGCAGAGCGATCGCGACCTGTTGAAAATTTCTGACGAGGAAACCGAAGGTCTCAACCAGAACCGAAACCTGCTGGCCGAACGTCGGAAGGCGTGGTTTGACCCCTGGTTCGAGAAGCAGTTTGTAGAGGTCAACGGAGAACTGGGTGAGGTTCTCAAGGGTCTCGCGGCGAAGACGCTCGGCGTGGTCGGCAACACGGTCGGGCACACCCTCGGAGCGACGATCGGGACGACGCTGCACCTGATGGCGAGTCTTGCTGGTCTGCTGGTCGCGCTGGCTGTGTTTGCTCTGGCGCTGTTCTATTTTCTGGCCGACGGACCGGAGCTGATTCTCGCCGCCGAGTCGCTCATTCCCGTCGACAAGAGTCATCAGCGGGAGCTGGCATCGCGGTTCGCCACGACCGTTCGCGCCGTCGTGCTCGCAACTTTTCTCGCCGCTCTGGGGCAGGGGATCGCGACAGCGGTGGCGTTGAAAATCGTCGGAGTCGACTACTTTTTTCTGCTGGTCATCGTCGCGACGTTTGCCTCGTTAATCCCGATGGCCGGGCCATTCCTGGTGTGGTTCCCCGTCGCGGGCTGGCTGTTCTGGACCGGTCACTGGGGAGCGGCGATTTTTCTGTGTGTCGTCGGAGTCGCGGTCATCGGGACGCTCGACAACATCATCCGCGCATACGTTCTGCAGAGCGACACGACTCTGCACCCGCTGCTCGCCTTCGTCAGCGTGCTGGGTGGCCTGCAGGTCATGGGTCTGTGGGGAGTTTTCATCGGACCGGTCGTCGCGTGCTGTCTGCACGTGCTGATGCAGATTTTCAATCAGGAACTGCAGGCGCTTCCACTCAGTGGATGCCTGATCCCGGGGTTGGCAGGAGCGACTGTCGACCCGCATTTACCGCAGGATGAGCCGTCCATCGCCAGGCCGGAGCCAGCCGTCAAGCAGGCGGAAACAGCCGAGCCAACGGGCAAGTCAGATGCATCCTCGATACCGGCAGCCGAAGGTTTGCGGGAAAGCGATGGCGAGCCTCCTGCCAAACCGTGAACTCAACGATTTCGTTTTCCACATTTCGGATCCGTGCTCTGCAGGAGCCTCGCCATCTCATCAGGATCCAGGCAGCAGAAGGCAAATCGAAACGGCGCACAGTCCGGAATTTCTGATTCGGGATTCTCGGCGAGACGTGCCAAGCCGCGCCGAATCGCGGTTCGGTTCAATTCGCCGGGACATTCTGAGGTCACTCAGACTTGCCTCGCTCGGTATCGGTAGGCGAGACTGGCCTGAGTGATTCGCACCGAATTGGCGAGACGCACCGTAGTGACCGTGAGACAGGTCGCGTTTACCATCTTTTAAGACGTCGCAGCGAGACTTGGGGAATGAACTCGGGCCACGTCGCTCGACAACCTCGGTCGCAATTCGACATAGACGACGGAACCCTCGATGCACTGGGAACAGAAAGTCCAGTACGCAACGAACACCGACGTCGGCATGCGCCGGAAAAATAACCAGGACTCGCTCGTCGTTCAGACGCTGGCTGAGCAGGAAGTCTGGGAGAAGAAAGGCCACCTCTTCGTTGTAGCCGACGGGATGGGTGGTCACGCGGTTGGTGAGCTCGCCAGCAAGATTGCCGTCGACACGATTCCGCTGACGTTTCTGAAGAGCCGCGCGCGCGACATCGCCGGGTCTCTGATCGAGTCGGTCGAGCATGCCAACGCGGCGATCTATCGGAAGGGATCGGAAAATCTCGATTTCAAGAGAATGGGCACGACCTGCGTCGTCCTCGCGCTGGGGCCGAGCGGAGCATCGATCGCCCATGTCGGAGACAGCCGCTGCTACCGCGTCCGCAAGGATCGCATCGAGCAGGTCACATTCGACCACAGCCTCGAATGGGAACTAAGACGCCAGGGAACCCTGAAGCCGGGCGACGTATTTCTTCCCGAGGCAAAGCACGTCATCACGCGATCACTGGGCCCCGAGGAAAAAGTCCAGGTCGACGTCGACGGGCCTCACCCGGTTCTACCTGGCGACCAGTTCGTGTTGTGCTCGGACGGTCTGACCGGCCACGTGGCCGACGCGGAAATCGGGATGATCGTTCGCGAGCTGCCGCCCGACGAAGCGTCGAAGCTGCTTGTGAATCTCGCCAATCTGCGAGGCGGTTCGGACAACACAACGGTCATCGTCGTTCGGGTGGAGGCCGGTCCGAATGATTCTCCCGAGCCGGTCCTCGCAACAGGGACAGAGACCACGACGTGGGGATGGCTTCTCGGCTTCTGGTTCTCGATTCTTCTTTGTGTCGTCGGCACGTACGGCATCGTAAACGAGTATCCGGTTCAGGGAGCAGGCGGAGCGACAGCCGGTCTGCTCGCAATCATGCTGCTGCTTCGCCGCTGGTACAGATCGCGGGAACCGGAATTTCGCGAACTGCCGGAAACGACGATCCACGCTCGCGTTTACACGTCGACGCGAGCCCGCACGACGAAGGTCTTTCTGCAGGGACTGGCCAAGCTCGAACGCGAGCTGAAAAAACTCGCCATCGAAGAAAACTGGAAGGTCGACTGGGAAGAGCACGACAAACAGCTTGACCTGGCCCGCGAGGCTCTGGACACGAAAAAAGGAGGGGGTGCGGCGATGAGCCACCTCGGCCAGGCCCTCGACATCCTCACGCTGGGCCTGCACGCGCGCCGCAAGCAACAGCGACTGCGGCAAATGGCTCAGGACGACAAGTCTGACGGTTAAGCTGGCATTCAAAACGCTCGAAACTAGAATCCGGCAGCCCAGCCTCGTCGAAGGATCTCGTCGGCATTCCTCCTCGCGGTCGCTCGAAGACACCTGCATGCTGGCTGGCCAGAACAGTTTCGTCCCCCGTGTTTCGCCTCATTGGAATCGCCCGCGATGACCTCATTCGACATCGACGTCCCGATCGCCCGAAAAGACCTCAAGGCGGGTGAGAACCTCTGCGATTACTGCACGGCGAAATGCTGCCGCTACTACGCCTTCCCGATCGACACGCCGAAAACGTGGAAGGACTTTGACTACATCCGGTGGTACCTGCTGCACGGGCAGGCGTCAATTTTTGTTGACGAGGGCACGTGGTTCATCATGGTCATGGCCGATTGCAAGCACCTGCTACCGGACAACCGCTGCGGAACCTACGAAACCCGGCCGCAGATTTGTCGCGAGTACACGACCGACGATTGCGAATACGATTTCGATTCGGCCTACGACAAGCTGTTCGAATCCCCCGAGCAGGTCCAGGAATACGCCGAGGCCATGCTGCCACCAAGGAAGCGAGCTCCCTGGATGAAAGAGCTGAAGAAGAAGATGGCCCTTCCAGTCGTCAGTTGAAAACGCGAGATCCCCGCCGTCGCTGACAGGGGTTCTGTGCGCATGAAACAACCCGGCATGCGCAGCCACACACCGGGTTGAGTGATCGGTTTGTCGCAGCGAAGGCTCCTTAGCCTTCTTCCTTCTTCGCGCGCCGCTCAACAAGTCGTGTCGCTTTACCAACTCGCTCACGCAGGTAGTAAAGCTTGGCTCGGCGAACCCTGGCGTGGCGTTTCACTTCGAGCTGAGCGATCTTCGGCGAGTGAACCGGGAAGATTCGCTCAACACCCTCACCAGCGACAATTCGTCGAACGGTGAATGTCTCACTGACGCCGCCGCCTTTGCGGGCAATGACGACACCCGTGAAGATCTGGATTCGCTCTTTCGTGCCTTCCAGAATCCGACAGTGAACGTCGACCGTGTCGCCAATTTCGAAAACCAGTGGCTCTTCGCGGAGACTGCCGGTTTCGACCTGTTCAAGAAGTTTGTTTCTCATTGTTCAACCCTTTTCGTTTTCGAATTCAAATCGGGAGTGGACCGAGCCATTCCCCGATACTGAACTCGCCAGAGTCTGGTCTACTGTTTCGTATCGGCTTGTCAGAAGTCTGGCGACTTCGGCTACCGCTTTTTCTTTTTCTTCGGCGTTTCCGGATTCCGCTCACGCCAGTCTTCGTACAGTTCCGGTCGACGATCTTTCGTGATCTCGATCGACTGTTCGAGCTGCCAGCGAGCGATTTCCCTGTGATTGCCACTGAGCAGGACATCGGGCACCCCCAGGTCGTTGTACTCGCGCGGGCGAGTGTACTGCGGGTACTCAAGCAGTCCTGAATCAGTGAACGATTCGTATTTGTTACTCGTCTCGTCACCGAGCACGCCCGGGATCATCCGGATGACGGTGTCGATCATCAGCATCGCCGGCACCTCGCCGCCGTTGCAGATGAAATCTCCGATGGAAATTTCCATCGGCTGAAGCGTCTGACGAATCCGCTCGTCAAACCCCTCGTACCGGCCACAAAGCAGCAGCAACCGATCCTTCGTTGCCAGCTCCGTCACCAGATTCTGATCAAGCCTTCGCCCGGAAGGCGTCAGCATGATTACCTGCCCCGGCTGTGCTGCGTCCGCCTGGACCGCCTCGACACAGTCGAGAACCGGCTGACACATCAGCAGCATTCCGGGTCCGCCGCCGAATGGTTTGTCGTCGACGGATTTGTGGTTGTCCGTGGCCCAGTCTCGAATGTTCCAGGTTTTTGTCTCAACCAGTCCGTTCTGAATCGCGAGCTTCAACAGGCTTTGCCCGAAGTAACCCGGAAACATGTCCGGAAAAAGTGTGAGAACGTCAAACCGCATTTCTATGAACACCCGAGTCGTAGGCTGGGCATTTCTGCCCACCCGAGAAATGACGGACAAGAGTGTCCGTCCTGCTCGGCATTACTATTCCGCAGCGGCTTCTTCACCACCCTCAGCGGCTGGAGCTTCAGCACCCTCTGCGGCAGCATCGTCTGCTGGCGGAGCGGCTACCGGTTCCGGCTGCTTCGGAGCGGTCAGGGCCGGCGCTGAGCCGCCCGCCGTCCATTTGTTGTTCTTCACTTTTTTGATGAGCACGGCCACTTTATCGGTCGGCTGAGCGCCCACTCCGAGCCAGTGTTCCAGACGATCCAGCTTCAGGCTCACTCGCTGTGATTTGTCGGCGACCATCGGATCGTAATAACCGATGTCCTCGATCGATCGACCGTCCCGCGCTTTGCGGCCGTCCATCACCGAAATTCGATAGAACGGACGATGAGTCCGCCCCATTCTCTTTAAACGAATTCTTACCACTTCAAACTCCTTACTGAGTAACTCATGTCCGGCCAGGCCGGGATTTGTTTCGGGTCGGCAGGACGCCTCTACCGATTTTTCTTTCGAGACTTCTTTGCGTCCTTGCGCTTCTTCTTCTTGTCGTCTTTCGCCTTACGAACGTCGACCGGTCCGCGGCGACTGCGCTGTTTCTGCATCCGGATGTGCCCGGTCGGATCGTTGCTGGCCGAGCGAGCCATGTCCTGGACGGCACGCATCCGCTCCATCGTACCCATCCCGGACATCCGCTTCATCATCGTCGCCATCTCGCCGAACTGCTTGAGGAGAGCGTTGACCTCTGACGGGTCAACTCCCGCCCCGCTGGCGATGCGGTTACGACGGCTGCGGTCGATGCGGTTCGGATTCTCACGTTCGTTGAGGGTCATCGAGTCGATGATCCCGTCGATCCGCTTCAGGTCTTTTTCCGGGTCACCCATCTGGGACATGGCATCCGCCATCCCGCCGAGGCCCGGGATGTACTTCATGATGTCCTTGATTGAGCCCATCTTCCGCATGGACCGCATCTGCTTCTGAAAGTCGATGAGGGTGAATTTGCCCTCGCGCATTTTCTCCTGCGCGGCGAGCATCTCATCTTCGTCCATCTCCTGCTGAGCTTTCTCGAACAGAGTGACAACGTCACCCATTCCGAGAATCCGCCCGGCCATCCGGTCCGGGTGGAACGCTTCGAGCCGGTCGAGGGCTTCCCCGACTCCGATGAACTTGATCGGGACTCCGGTGACGGCTTTCACAGAAAGCGCCGCACCGCCGCGAGTATCCCCGTCCAGCTTGGTGAGGATCACGCCGTCCACTTCGAGGGCATCGTTAAACGCCTTCGCCGAGTTCACCGCGTCCTGGCCGGTCATCGCGTCGCAGACCAGCAGAATCTGGTGCGGACCGACTCGCTTATCGATCTGCTCCAGTTCGGCCATCAGCTCGTCGTCAACGTGCAGCCGACCGGCCGTGTCGAGGATGACGACGTCCGCCCCCTCGGCCCTCGCGCGTTTGACGCCGTTCTGGCAGACCTTCAGCGGAGTTGTCTCGGCCGGGTCTTCGGTGTGAACCGGAACGCCGACGGACTCGCCAATAATCCTCAGCTGCTCGATGGCTGCCGGTCGCTGCAGGTCGGCCGCGACGAGGAATGGCTTTTTATTGTCCGCCTTGAGCATCCGGGCGAGCTTGCCGCAGGTCGTCGTTTTTCCCGACCCCTGCAGACCGCACATCATCAGGATGGTCAGCTCACCCTTGCGAATATTCAGCGAGTGATCGACCGGCCCCATGAGCTCTTCGAGCTCGTTATGGACAATCCCGATGATCTGCTGAGTCGGGCTGAGCGACTTGAGCACATCGTCGCCGATGGCCCGTTCGGTGACGCGATCGATAAAATCCTGGGCGACATCGTAATTGACGTCGGCTTCCAGCAGCGCCTGACGCACCTTCTGCATCCCCTCGCGGATGCTCGCCTCAGTGAGACGCCCACGATTCAGGAACGACAGCGCGTTCTTTAAGTTGTCGGTAATGCCTTCGAACATACCGGTTCCATCAGGCTACAGAGGTCGTAACGCGTTGCCGTGAGGCAGTTTACGCTCGACGTGTCTTAAATCGAATTTTGTCCGCCACGTACAGAAACGGCAGGAAGTCGGACAGTCTACGTGCATGTCCGTCACGAGGCAACGGACCGGAGCCCTGAATTGGTACTGCGGACGGGCCGACAATCCCGCGTGCGACATCTCCGCAAACCGCGTTTCACGCGCAACCTGGTCACCACCCCAGCGACGGTCCGGCACCGCGCGAAGCCTCCCCGCCTGGCATCCATCGCCTCCGACGCCCGTCCCGACACAGTTCAAACAAAACCCTTGCTCAGCAAACTGACTGACCGCAAACCGCCGGGAATCCCCTTCCAGCCGTGGCGACACTTTTGTCGCATGAAACTCTGTTAGGCGAACAGATGAGTCATCCTACTCAAAGCTCTCCCAATCACCGTCATCTGGACGATGATCTTCGGGTGGTTCTTGCCCTCGACGCGAAGTGGACTCTCACCCGGGGAGATTGCCACGAGTGTCGCAATTAGCGTGGTCATTGGGTGTCTCTATTCTGCCGTCATCGTCCTTCTGAATCGGAAGAACTTCCACGCTGCTGCAGAAATGGTCCGATATCTCGTTGTGGCGTGGTACGGCGGACCGGTGCCCATTCGCAGGATTTCCCCACCACGAATGGTTGCCGCCTTCGCGGATCAGTTCGCATCCGTGATCCGTCAGATGCCGTATCTGATCGCGACGCTTCACGGTTGAATCGCCACCTCTTCGAATGATGCTCCAGCGGCCTTACGAGCGTCTTCCCGATTCATTTCAATCGCTTCGGCGAGTGCTTCGCGCAAATTGGCAATCAATTCCTCTCGGGTGGCTCCCTGCGAATTCACGCCAGGCACTTCTTCAATCCATCCAATCCACCATGGTTCGTCCTGCCGAATGACGGCCGTATATCCTGGCTTGAACATGATTGCCTCGATTGAGTATCTGCTGGCCGCCCAATTTCCGTTTCGCCACAAGGGCTTTCGACGTGACTTACAGTCTAAGCCAGGCAGGCCACCGCTGGTAGAATCAACCCAGTCTCGTCGCGCGAAGAGCCCGCACTGAATGACGGCGGGCGTGAGCGTGTCTGAAAGCCGGTGCCGCCAGGCGGTTTCACGGTTGCGGAGGGACGCCGAGTGCCTTGCCGCCGTCAATCGTGATGAGCGTTCCGGAGATCATCGCGGCGGCATCGCTTGCCAGGAACAGGATCGATTGAGCGACTTCTTCCGGAGTGATCATCCGGCCGAGAGCCCGGGCGAGCGGGCTGGCTCCGATGAGGGCCTGCGTGGCGGTGTCGAGGTCGTCGAATTCGGCGATCGTCTCGTCCATCATGCGTGTGCCGCCGACCGGGCCGGGGCAGATCGCGTTGAAGCGGACTTTGTCCTTCGAGTGACACAGGCCGAGCGACCGGGTCAGGCCGACGATGGCCAGTTTACTGATCGAGTAAACCGGGTCCTGAGCTCGCGGCAGGATTCCGGCGTTGCTGGCCATGTTGATGATCGAGCCGCCATGACCGTCGTGGGTCATGTGTCGCAGCGCGTGCTTCGAGCCGAAGAACGCCGACTTCAGATTCGTGTCGAGCACACGGTCCCAGTCCTCTTCGGAAACCTGATCAATCTGCTTGACCATGCCGACTCCGGCATTGTTGACGAGGATGTCGATGCGTCCGTTGAAGGTCGCGGCGAAGTTCATGAGTTTTTTGAGCTCCGTCTCGCGCCGGACGTCGCACTGCCGGGATTCGATGCCGAGCTTTGCAAAAAGCTCGTCGTTTTCTGCGAGCGGTGCGAAATCCGCGACGACGACTTTTGCTCCGTGTTCGGCGAGAAGCAGTGCTCCCGCTCGCCCAATCCCGCTGGCTCCGCCGGTGATGACGGCTGTTTTTCCAGTGAGGTCTGTCATGTGAAGTTCCGCAAAGGTGATTTCATTTCTGCTGAGTAGCCGTGACCGCCACGTAACCCGAAGCGTCAGCGAGGGCGCACGTCGATCGACTTTCGGCCTCGCTCACGCGTCGGGTTACTTTACGCTCAGGCCGTCTGGCCTTGCCGTGACTGGCGGACGTATCGAGAATCGCCGCCCGGGACGGATTCTGCAACGGAAGAGGAACCTGATGCAAAACGCGGAACTCATTCAGATCGAGCTGTTTGCCCAGGTCGACGAGCTGCTCCGCCGTCTGCGTCAGTGGGGCGAGGGCGAGTCGGACTGGGAACCTCTCAACCACTCGCGAGCCGTCGTGCGAAGATTGCTCGGTCGCCTGGAGACGCTGCGGGTCCGGCTGGAAGCTCCGCTCGTTGTGGCGACGTTTGGCGGGACGGGAACGGGGAAGAGTTCGCTGGTCAACGCGCTGGTCGGTGAAGAGGTGTCAAAGTCAGGACGCGAGCGGCCGACGACTCGACGGCCGACGCTGATTGCTCAGTCGAAGACCGAACTGGAACCGCTCAACCTGCCGCTGGGTGAGTTCGACATCGTGCGAGTTAACTCGCCCGTGTTGCGCGACACCGTGCTGATTGACTGCCCGGACCCGGACACGAACGAGGCCGAGACAAGCGGCAGCAACCTGGAAATCCTGCGGCAGATGCTGCCTCACTGCGACGTGCTGATTTACACGTCGACTCAGCAGAAATACCGCAATGCCCGGATCGTGGACGAGCTCAATCTGGCGTCGACGGGCTGCCGGCTCGTCTTCGTGCAGACTCATGCCGACGTCGATGCCGACGTCCGGGAAGACTGGCGAACGCAGCTCAGTGGCCGCTTCGACGTGCCGGAACTGTTCTTTGTGGACTCGGTCAAAGCCCTCGCCGATCAGCAGTCGGGAGAGCGGCCCGGCGGCGACTTTGCGAGGCTCCAGGATTTGCTCACCACACAATTCGCTTCGGTCGAGAGGATCCGGATCCGGCGTGCGAATCTGCTGGACCTCACCGAGGCCGCGTTAACCCGGTGTGACGAGCTTCTGGCGCGGTACGACAAACCGCTCGATGAGCTCGAAGCGGGTCTCGTCACGCATCAGCAGAAAATGAGTGCCGACATGAGCCGGCAATTGCGGACTCAACTGGAATCCAGCCGGCATTTGTGGGAGCAGCGAATCCTCACCAGTGTGACTTCGCTGTGGGGCATCAGTCCGTTTTCGTCCCTGCTGCGACTTTACAACGGTCTGGGGGCGATCATCGCGTCGGCCAGTCTACTGAGGGCTCGAAGCGGAGCTCAGCTCGTTCTTGTCGGAGCGATGCAGGGCACAAAGTGGTTGACCTCGCGGAAGAAAGATCGCGACGCGGAAGCGAGCTTCGAAGACGCGGCCGGCATGGAGCTCAACGAGAACCTTGTGCAGGAAGCAAGGCTCATTTTGAGCGGCCACCTGCACGATGCGGCTCTCGATACGGCGATCGTCGAGCAGACCTCGATGGACGAAATGCGAAGCGAGTCGGCTCGCATGCAGGGCCGGTTTCTGGCTCACGCAAAACAGCGTATCGACACGGTCATCGAGGAACTGGCCAGGCGGAATTCCGGCCCGATTGCCCGCGGCTGGTACGAACTACTTCTGCTCGGTTATGTCGGGTACGTCTTCTATCGAGCCGGCAGAAACTTCTTTTACGACTCGGCCATCCTCGGCAAGGACCTGCTCACTGTCGACTATTACGTCTCGGCGGGAATCTTTTTTCTGCTGTGGTCAGTCACGCTTGTGATCTGTTTCTGCCGGCGTTTGCGGCGAGGCCTCAACAAGGAAATTGGAAAGCTGGCCGGGGAACTGGCTTCACAGAAATTAACAGGCGGCCCGTTTCCGCGGCTCGAAGAGACTCTTAAAGAGGTCCGCGTTGAACGCAGTCGTCTGACCCAGTTGAAAGAAATGTGCTCACAACTGAGAGACGATTTCGCGACGGCGCCCGGTCTCGGGGCGCCGTCGCAGCTCAATGCCGAACGCCTGGACTCCGGTGTGTAACAGTGGGAGCCGAAAAACCGCTCATGGGGCACCGACCTCCCGCTGACCGGTGGGCGGTCAACTTTTGTGACACAACCTGTTTATGAGTAAGCAGTTGCTGAGAGTCGGTCGACTCAGCTCCCGTTCCTTGAATCCGGGTCAGATTTCGTTAGGATGCCCGCTTCAATTTTGAGACGGAAAAACCGTAGAAATCTCACTTTCAGCAAGGCACTCGATTTCGATGTCGATTACCCATGAAAAAAAGACAGAGCTCATTGGTGAGCACAAACGAACGGACTCAGATACCGGTTCGCCCGAAGTTCAGATTGCCGTGCTCAGCCATCGGATTTCGAATCTGACGGAACACATGAAAGGACACGTCAAAGATCACGCCGGTCGTCGCGGCCTGCTGATGCTTGTGTCCCGTCGCCGTCGTCTCCTCAATTATCTGAAGAACAATGACGAGGGACGTTATCAGGCGATCATTGAACGGCTTGGCATTCGAAAGTAGTCAGAAGCGGCGCTACTCGCGCCGCTTTTTTTGTTTGCCAGCCGGATGCCGCAGCGGATTGCTCGGTGGTTTTGAGCTGAGAAACTCCGCAGTTTCTCCCCGGCAGGCATGTTGAGTTGCTTTGAGTCCAAAGAGAATTCTTACTCAAAGCATGTGTCGGTTGCCCTTCGCATTTGCAGTTGCTGAATCCGAGCCGCTCTTTCAAGAGCAGGATTCACCGCAGAAATGTTGGTTCCGTCGCCAGAAAACGACGTGGCGGAAAACGAGTAGTCGCATCGTCAGGTAATTGGCCTGGTGCCGGACTTCTCCGCCAGCGAGTTTGCTCCTGGCAGTTGTCGGAATGCGAACGGGTGTTGGAAATTTTGTGTTGGTTGAGGTTCGAAGAAGGACCCTCGTTGCTGCTTTGCCGCCCTCGCTTTTTCGGCGGCACGCTCCTCGATGATCGAGAAATTGAGCCTCGTTCGGCTGCTCTCTGTAAATAGACACGAGAGGGCCGGCGTCAGAACTCAGAAAGAATCAATTGTGGAACAGACGACAGTCGAACGTGAAATCGGCGGACGCACCTTCAGCCTCTCGACCGGCTACCTGGCGAAACAAGCCAGCGGTGCGGTCGTGGTTCAGTACGGAGAAACGGTTGTCTTCGTGGCAGCCCAGACTGGCCCACCGCGGCCGGGCATCGACTTCTTCCCGCTGACATGCGACTACCGCGAGCGGTTCGCCGCGGCCGGCAAGTTTCCTGGCGGTTTCCTGAAGCGGGAAGGCCGCCCTTCAACTCGCGAGATTTTGACTGCCCGTCTGACGGACCGGCCAATCCGGCCGCTCTTCCCGAAGGGCTACAACGATGAAGTTCAGCTCGTCTCGAATGCACTCGCCTATGACGGCGAAAACGACCCGGACGTGCTGTCGATCAACGGGGCCAGCGCGGCTCTGATGATCTCCCCGGCCCCGTTTCAGGGACCGATTGCTGCTGTCCGAGTCGGCATGGTTGACGACGAACTCGTTCTGTTCCCGACTCGCGAAGAGCTCAAGGAGGGGACTCTCGACCTGATCGTCGCTGGCAGCAAAGAGTCTGTGCTGATGATCGAGGGTTTCGGCAACCAGATTCCTGAAGACGTTATGGCCGACGCCATTATGTTCGCTCATGAGGCCGTCGTGGACCTGTGCGGACTGCAGGAAGAACTCGTCGCGGCTCTCAACCTGCCGGCGAAAGAATTTCCCGAAGCCGAGGAAAACCCGTTCCTGGGCATTGTCCGGGAGAAGGCGTACGGCCGAATCCGCGAGGCCAAAGTCGGCAAATCCAAAGCCGAGCGTTACGCAGCGATCGACGCAATCCGAGCGGAGCTCATCGAGGAATTCTTCCCGAACGGAGCCACCGAAACGGAAGACGGCAAGACCGTCGGACAGCTCAAACAGGCTGTCTACAAGACGGATCACCAGGCGATCCGCGATCTGCTACTCGAAGGCAAGCGGCTCGACGGACGAGAGCTCGGCGCGTTGCGTCACGTCGAATCCGAAGTCGGCATCATCCCGCGAATTCACGGATCGGCCGTGTTTACACGAGGTGAAACTCAGGCAGTGGCTCAGATCACGCTCGGCACGGCTCGCGACACACAACGAGTCGACGGGCCGGTTGAGGAATTCGAGAAGCGGTTCATGCTCGATTACAACTTCCCGTCCTACAGCGTCGGCGAGTGTCGTCCGATTCGTGGGCCAGGGCGGCGTGAAATCGGGCACGGGATGCTGGCCGAGCGATCTGTCGCGTGGGTTCTTCCGACGGCAGAAAAATTCCCCTACACGATCCGCATGATCTCGGACATCACCGAGTCGAACGGGTCGAGCTCGATGGCTTCTGTCTGTTCCGGGACGCTTGCCCTGATGGACGCCGGAGTTCCAATCAGTCAGCCCGTTGCCGGAATCTCCATCGGCCTCATCAAAGAGGGCGACAAATGGCAGCTTCTGACGGACATCATGGGTGACGAAGATCACCACGGTGACATGGACTTCAAAATTGCCGGAACGGGTAAAGGCATCACCGGTATCCAGCTGGACCTGAAGATTGACGGCATCAGCGAGGACATCATTCGCGCGACGCTGGAACAGGGCCGGAATGCTCGACGGGATTTGCTGCGAATCATGCTGCAGGCCATTTCACGGCCTCGCAAAGAGATCTCGCAGTACGCACCGCGGCTTCTGCAGACGAAGATCGATCCGGAGAAGATCGGCCTGCTGATCGGACCGGGTGGAAAAACGATCCGAGCGATGCAGGAAGAAACCGGAACTCAGATCGACATCAACAACGATGGCACAGTGACGATCGCCGCCGCGCAAGCGTCCGGAGCCGAAGAGGCGCTGGCTCGAATTGAAGCGATGACCGAAGAAGTCAAAGTCGGTCGTACCTACAAGGGCAAGGTCAGCTCGGTCAAAGATTTCGGTGCGTTCATCGAAATCGCTCCGGGCAAAGACGGCCTCTGTCACATCAGCGAACTGTCCGACGGCTTCGTGAAAAACGTCAGCGACATCTGCAAGGTCGGCGACGAACTCGAAGTCAAAGTCATCGCTGTCGACGATCAGAACCGAGTGAAACTTTCCCGGAAGGCCGTGCTTGCCGAGCAGGCGCCGGCCGCAGGCAACTCGGATGACGGGGATTCCGATGAGGGCGACTCGGACGAAGGCGATTCGTCTGAGGGATGATCCTCAGTCGGTCAGATTCTCGCGAGAGTCTGACTGAACGTTACAAACGGACCGCGGCTCGGCACGGACGCTGCGGAACGGTGAGAAGTGAGTTCCCGACAGGACGGACTCGCTTCATAATCCGCTCCGCATCGCCCGGCCGGGCCGCGGTTTTTTGTTGAACCTGAACTTTTTTACTTTGGTAACCCGACGCGTCGGCGAGGGCGAACGTCAACCGACTCTCGCCCTCGCTTACTCTGCGGGTTACTTGCTGGCCTATGGACGAGACAGAACGACAACGCCTGCTCGCTCAGTATTCAGAGATCGCCACGCTTGCTGGCGGACTCGCGCATGAGATCCGCAATCCGCTGTCGACGATGAGCCTCAATCTGGAGCTGCTTGTCGAGGACGTGCAGGACAGCAGGAATCCGCGCGACCGGCGAATGCTCAAGAAGCTGCAGAAGGTCCAGCAGGAGGCCGTGCGGCTCAATGAGTTGCTGAACGATTTTCTGCAGTTCGCGCGAGTCGGCGATCAGGAGCTCGTGCCGACCGACCTCAATGCACTTGTCCGGGACTTCGTTGACTTTTACAGACCGACGGCGCAGGAGTACGGCAACGAAATCAGCCTGCACCTGGAATCGAATCTTCCGCTCGTCAAGCTGGATGAGTCGCTCATTCGGCAGGTCTTGATGAATCTTGCTCAGAACGCGCGGCAGGCGATGCCGGACGGCGGCCATCTGGAGTTGCAAACGTCCGTCCGTGACGGCCGGATCCAGCTCGAATTCATTGACACGGGCGAGGGCATGACAGATGCGACCCGGTCTAAGATCTTCCAGGTGTTTTACTCAACGAAATCCGACGGTAGCGGGCTTGGCCTGCCAACAGTCCGTAAGATTGTTGAGGCCCACGGCGGATCGATTTCGTGTGAAAGCGAGCCCGGCCGCGGGACACGGTTTCTGATTTCACTACCGCCTGCGTGAAGCGTGGCAATCCACTATGAACTTACTGCCCTTCCTGAGCGAACCATCCATGTTGACTGAACACGAGATCGAACTTCGAGTCCGTTACAGCGAAACCGACGCAATGGGGTTCCTGCATCACTCGCGTTTCTTCTCGTACTTCGAAATTGGTCGCACCGAGCTGTTTCGAGCGGGCGGAGGCGACTACCGCGCGATGGAGGACGGAGGGCTGCTGCTGGTGGTCGTAAAAGCGGAGTGCAAATTCCGCTCGCCCGCCCGCTACGACGATGTGGTGACCCTGCGAACGAAGATCGTCCGGGTCGGCCCGGTCAAGCTGGAGCACGACTACGAGCTGACGCGAGACGGGAAGCTGCTCGCCACCGGACACACGGTGCTCGGGCGCGTCGACCGCGAGGGAATCGTGCAGCGAATTCCGGACGAAATCCTGAGTTCGATTCAGGAACAGGAGTAACGTCGTGAGCGTCGACGTTAGCTCCATCCGCTACGTCCTGGCGATCGAATCCTCGTGCGATGAAACAGCGGCGGCCGTCATCGACAGCGATCTGGAAGTCCGGTCGAGCGTTGTGGCCTCGCAATACGAACTGCATCGGGACTTCGGCGGAGTCGTCCCGGAAATCGCCTCGCGAGCTCATGTCAGGCGCATCCTGCCGGTCATCGACCAGTCGCTCAAGCAGGCCGGCATCACGCTTGCCGACGTGGGAGCGGTTGCAGTCGCGACGCAGCCTGGCCTGGTCGGCTCGCTGCTGGTCGGGCTCACGGCGGCGAAGACGCTGGCACTGACGCTCGATGTCCCGCTGATCGACGTGAACCATATTGAGGCTCACATATACGCGTGCCGGATGGCGGCCGGGCGGGATGTTTTTCCGGCGATCGGCTTCGTCGTGAGCGGCGGCCACTCGAACCTTTATGACTGTACGTCACCGGTCGACTTCGAGCTGATCGGCTCAACAATCGACGATGCGGCGGGCGAGGCGTTCGATAAGGTCGCGCAGATTCTCGGCATCGGATTTCCAGGCGGGCCGGCGATCCAGCGCGTCGCCGAGAAGGGCAATCCGAAAGCGATTCGTTTTCCGCGGACGTTCCTGAAAGAGGACCGTCTGGAATTCAGTTTCAGCGGCCTCAAGACGGCGGTGCTGTACACGGCCAAAGGCGTGCCAGGGTCGACAAAAAAGCCGGAGCCGCTCACAGAACAGCGGATCGCAGACATCGCGGCCAGCTTTCAGGCGGCGGCCGTTGACGTCCTTGTGGCGAAGTGTGAGCAGGCTCTGCGGCAGCGGAATCGAAACCGCCTTTGTGTCGGCGGCGGAGTCGCGGCCAACGTGCGGCTGCGGGGTCAGCTGGAGCGAATGGCAAAGCGGATCGGCGTGGAGCTGCATGTTGCTCCGATGTCGCTTTGCACCGACAACGCGGCGATGGCGGCGATTGCGTGGGAACATCTTCGCCGAGGTCGGTTCGCGCCGCTGGACCTCGACGTGACGCCAGGCCTTGTTCGGCGCAAACGATGAGTGGCAACGGAAAGAGGTTTCTCGCCCTGAATCCGTGGCATGGTGGCAGCCATCGTGCCTTCCTCGACGGCTGGATGAAACACAGCCGACACAACTTCACCGTGTTGAGTCTCCCGCCAGGCAAATGGAAATGGCGAATGCGGCACGGAGCCGTGACGTTTTCCGGACAGCTTCGAGACGAGCCGCAATTTCTCGACGAGATCTCTCAGTTTGATGCGCTCTTCTGCACCGACATGTTGAACCTGGCCGAGTTCCGCGGACTCGCGCCGCAGTGGGTCCGCGATCTGCCAACCGTCGCGTACTTTCACGAAAACCAACTGACCTATCCTGTCCGCGAGGAGCGGGAACGAGATCTGCATTTTGCGTTTTCCAATCTCACGACCTGCCTCGCGGCGGATGCCGTCTGGTTTAACTCCTCCTGGCATCGCGATGAATTTCTGAAGGCGGCCGCGAAGTTTCTAAAGCGAATGCCAGACCACGGCGACCCGAAGCTCATTGAATCGATTCGAGCCAAATCCGACGTTCAACCGCCAGGAATCGACTCCTGCCCGGTGCCGCGAGTTGCCCGCTCGAAGTCAGAGCCGCTGCGGATCGCCTGGGTCGGACGGTGGGAGCACGACAAGAATCCCGAGCTGTTTTTCGATTCGCTGTTTGAACTGGAATCGCGCGGCATCGACCTTCGCCTTTGCGTTCTCGGTGAGTCCTTCGCGGAAATCCCGGAGTGTTTTCAAGCGGCGCGAGACAGGCTCGCCGGCAGAATTGATCATTGGGGTTTCGCTGCGTCTCGCGAGGAGTACTGGCAGGTTCTCGCCGGCTGCGACGTGGTCGTTTCGACAGCTGACCACGAGTTCTTTGGTATTGCTGTTCTGGAGGCGGTCTCGGCCGGTTGTGTTCCGATCGTCCCGCAGGATCTGGCTTATCCCGAGACGCTTGGTGAAAGCACAGCGAACATTTTTCACGATCGCACGGTGAGTGGTTTGGCAGGCAGGCTGGAAGACCTTGTGCGAGTCGGGCTTGCGGAATTGCCCGTGGTGAGTCGATTCGCCTGGTCAGTCCGGGCTGCTGAGATGGACCGGCAGATCGAGTTGCTCGCGTAACCGGAATCGCCGGGTTTTGCGGCCATTGCAGAATTTTCCTCACAGGAAATTCGGGCAATCGGTGCGGTTCATGTCGTGCCGGCTCCAGGGGGGCTGCCAGCCAATCCGGCAATTCTGAAAGGATTATTGGTGTCGCAGCCCGTCTGGTAGCGACATTCGCGTCCGAATCAATAAACTGGGATACGTGCGTACTTTCACGGCGGGCTGGCTGTGATGTTGGGGGTTTGAATGGCGGACAAAAAAACGACAACTGAAGGCTTACCGGCCGAAACTCGAGAACCGGTTGTCGGCATCGACCTCGGGACGACCTATTCGCTCGTCGCGTGGGTCGACGCGTCGGGTCGTCCGACGACGATCATGAACGCCGAAGGCGACCTCACGACACCGAGCGTGGTTTTCTTTGACCGATCGGGAGTTGTCGTCGGGAAGGAAGCCGCGAAGGCGGCCGAGTTTGAACCCGAACGCGTCGCACAGTTTGCGAAGCGTGACATGGGCCGCGTGTCTTACCACAAAAGCATCCGCGGTGAGCCGCTTCCGCCGGAGGCCATTCAGGCGCTCATCCTGAAGAAGCTGCGCGACGATGCGGAACTGAAGATTGGCCCGCTGAAAAAAGCGGTCGTCACCGTACCGGCGTATTTTGATGAGCCGCGACGGAAAGCCACCGAAGACGCCGGGCGAATGGCCGGGCTCGACGTGCTCGACATTCTCAACGAGCCGACGGCGGCTGCGATTTCGTACGGAGTTCAGCAGGGCTTCGTGAAGCTCGACGGAACGGCGAGCGACAAAGAAACGGTCCTTGTTTACGACCTCGGTGGTGGCACGTTCGATGTCACGCTGATGGAAATTGAGGGGCACCGCTTCACGGCACTCAGCACGGCCGGAGATGTCTACCTCGGCGGAATCGACTGGACCGACCGAATCGTCGACCTTGTCGGCGAGAAGTTCATGAACGAACACAACATCGATCCGCGTGTCGATGAGTCCGCGCTGCAGTCGTTGATGGCTGAGGCCGAAAGCGCGAAGCGGGCTCTCACCGCGCGGGACGAAGTCACGCTGATGTTTGCTCACGAGGGATGCAAGCTTCGCACGACGATCACGCGGGCTCAGTTTGAGGAGATGACCGGCGACCTGCGCGACCGGACGCTGTTTACTGTGCGAAAAGTTCTGCGTGAGGCGAAGAAATCGTGGAGCGATGTTTCGCGTCTGCTTCTGGTCGGCGGGTCGAGCCGGATGCCTGCTGTGCAGGAATCACTCGAGACGGAATCGGGGCTGAAGGTCGACCGCTCGCTTTCGCCGGACGAGGCGGTTGCTCATGGGGCGGCGGTTTACGCGTCGCTTCTTGCCGGACAGACGACCGCGCAGTTTTCGGATATCACCGTCAAGAATGTGAACTCGCACGACCTCGGTGTGCTCGGCGTTGAGACGGAAACCGGACGCAACCGGCGGCGGATCATGATTCCGCGAAACACTCAGTTGCCCTGCCGCGCGAACTCAAAGTTCAAAACGTTTCGCGACGGGCAGAAAAGCGTCGTCGTCAACGTTGTCGAGGGTGGTGACGACAGCGGCAACAACTCGACCGCAATCGGCAAATGCAGCGTTGTCGGGCTGCCGGATAATCTGCCGGCGAAGACGCCGGTTGAAGTGACGTTTCGCTATGCGAAGAACGGTCGCATTACCGTCGAGGCGACGCTGCCAACGCTCAACAAGAAGGTTGAAATGGTCATCGAGCGGGCCAGTGGTCTCGACGAAAAAGCGATCGCCTACTGGCAGGAACGAATCAAGAATGGCCTGAACGACGAATCGCTCAACGCGTCCGGACCTCCTCCCGGATCGACCGGCAAAGCTGAGAAAAACGTTTCGGCTCAGACTTCACCGGCTCCTCAGGAGAAGCCGACGAAAACGGCCCCGCCTGCGCCGGACGCGCAGCCACTGGTGGCCGCTGCCGAGAAAACTCCAGCGAACCCGGTTGAGGCACCTCGGAGTCAACCATCTGCGAAGAAAAGCAAACAACCTGTAGAGGCCGCCCCTGCTTCTGCTGCAGGCACGGCGCCCGTCGAGGCTGTTGCCGGAACCGAGCCTGTTGCTGGAACCGTCCCGAAAAAGGCGGAGAGACCTGTTTCTGAAGCGACATCGGCGGAAGCCGGTACACGAATGACGGAGAGGAAGAAACGGAGAAAAGCGCGCGAGCAGGCGGCAGCCGTCGTGCCGGCTGTCGTTTCGACCGTGAAAGAAAGCCTTTCCGGGTTGCGTGAGAAGTCGAACGAGCCCAGACCGGAGATCGTTCTGGAAACGCCGGAGTCCTCGCCGCCGACAGATGTCGTTGATCCGGCACCTTCCGTTGTCGCCGCTGAACCTGAAGTGGCTGCTGTCGAGACGGACGCTTCTCCAGTGGAACGGCCGGCCGATGCAGGTTCGCCGCCGACAGAGACCGCTCCGCCAACGGAGACCGTTACGCCACCAACCGCTCCGCCCGAGGCTGTCGCGGAGCCGCCGTCCGCAATCGTTCCTCCGCCAGAACTTCCTGCGGGAGAATCTTCAAAGAACGAGCTGGCAGCAGAGACCGTGCCGACCGTTGACCCGCCACCGATTGCCGGCGAATCAGACGTTGCGGCAAGCGAGCTTCCGGTTGTTGTCGCAGCCGACGTACCGCAGATTGAAGTGCCGCCCGCGGTCATCGACAGCCCGCCAGCTCCGGAGACCGGGCCTGCTGTGGCTTCAGCCGAGGAAACTCCGCCGGCCGATGAACCCTCTTCGGACGACGAACCGCAGGGATCATTTCTGAATGACGAGGACGGCGAAGACGAGGAAGACTTTGATCCGCCCGAGATTGCCGTCGCCGATGTCGACGAAGAGTGGCTTGCTGAAGAGCAGGCCCGGCAGAGAAAACGAGCTCTCAAGGCGATGCTCGTCAACGTGGGGCTGCATGCGGTGCTGCTGCTCGTTCTGGCCGGGATCGTGGTTCCGGGCCCCGACGCATCAGAGATTTTCGAAATCGTCACGTCGATGTCCGACAAGCTGGAAAACGACGAACTCGAAGAAGTCGTCATGGAACAGCCGGACCAGATCGAAGACGAGACCAAAGCGGAAGTGGTCACCGATGTCATCACAGACACGAACGACCAGTTTCAGATTGACGTCAACGACCTCGCCCCGGCAATGGTGGAAATTGAAAAAGCTCCGTCGGAAACAGGGTCGAGCAATGTCGCGCCGATCACTGGTGAGATGGGCGGTCGCAGCCAGGCTGGCAAGACGGCTCTCGTGACGAAGTATGGTGGCACCGCTGAGAGTGAAACCGCAGTGGCAGGCGGGCTGCAGTGGCTCAAGCGGCACCAGCTGCCGAACGGGAGCTGGCGTTTCAACCACACCAACGTCGGTTGTGACGGTTCATGTTCTCAGGCCGGCAGCCTGCAGGCGTCCACGGTGGGAGCAACATCCCTTGCCCTGCTCGCTTTCATGGGAGCCGGTCATACGCACCTGGACGGTGAGCACCAGAAATCCGTTGAGGCTGGGCTCAATTACGTTCTCAATCATGCGAATCTTGTTCCGGCCGGACTCGACCTGCGTGCAGACGCCGAAGGCAATGGTGGCATGTACATTCAGGGAATTGCGACGATCTGCCTGTCGGAAGCCGCAGCCCTCAATGAAGCCACGTTGAAGGCGATGGAGGGCAAGCAGGAAAACGTCGGTGGTATGTCGAGAAGAAAGGCGTTTCAAGACACGAAACGTCTGAAGGATGCCTCCCAGGCCGCCATCGCGTTCATCGTGAATTCTCAGAATCAGACCGGGGGCTGGCACTACCGACCCGAGATGAAGACGGCGGATACTTCCGTGGTCGGCTGGCAGGTGATGGCCCTTGCCAGCGGCAAGGCGGCAAAACTTGCCATACCAGGCCAGACTCTGGTCGGGGTTCGCCGGTATCTGGACTCCGTGACTCCCGACGGTGGATCGACATTCGGCTACAGCAGCAAAACTCCGAAAGCCTCGACGACGGCAATCGGCCTGCTCTGTTCCATGTATCTTGGCCAGACAAAAAAGAATGCTCCGCTGGTCGCCGGGGTTCAATACTTGAGCAAACGCGGTCCCCAGCCAAATGACATGTACTACAACTACTACGCGACTCAGGTGATGCATCACTGGGGCGGCGAGGAGTGGGATAAGTGGAACGAAGTCATGCGCGAGCAGCTCGTATCCACTCAGGTCAAGAAAGGGCATGGAGCCGGAAGCTGGGACATTGCCGATAACCATGGGGCAAGTGGCGGACGACTTTACATGACCTGCCTGGCGACGATGACGCTGGAGGTTTACTACCGCCATCTTCCGATTTACGAACACATGGGCGGCCTTGCCGCGAAGTGAGGTTCGTTGCCGACCGGGTTTCAACCGGAGTGCAGGGTCGGCTATGAACTGCGGATTCGCGCCGACTCACTGAGGAAAAAGCATGAGCACTCCGACTTTCGCGAGGCTGATCTGGCGGTCACATTCAGTTGTCTGCCTGGCAACTCTCGCCGCGGTGCTGACGGGATGTGGCAGCGACGATCCGCCTCAGCCGGCCGCGTCGCAACCTCAGGCGCGGTCCGGTCCGGCAGCAGGCCAGGAACGCCAGATCGGATTCGCTCCACGCCGCACAGACGAGAAGATTCCGACGGGAGTCGACCTGTCGGGAGTCGACCCGGACACGATCTTTGAGGAAGCGGAAACGCCGCTTCCCAATTATGCCGCACTGGGACCGGCTCGGCCGAAGCCGGAAGAGCAGTTCGAAGTGGACGCTCCCGGAGTGGGTGAGAGCTCGGCGAGTTTTGTGGTGACGAGTCAGGGTGAGATTCCGGCACCTGGTGGTGGAGCACGAAGCTCATTCCAACTGCCGAGCGGATTTGCGGCGCTTCAGACGGCCCCCTGGATCAACGGCGTGCCCTCAGAGATTCAAAGTGAAACCGACGGATCGCGGATGGTCCTCGTGTCGGCCGGAGAAAGTCTTGTCGGCAGTAACTCCGGTCCCGAACACTGGAGGCCTCAGGTCCAGGTGCCGCTGGATGCGTTTTACATCGGAGCTCAGGAAGTCACCGTCGCGCAGTTTATCCTGTTTCGGCAGAAGGCCGGCGTGGCCGGTAAGCCCATCGAAGCAGCGTTGAACGCCGACGGGCCAACGGATCATCCGGCGCTCGGAGTGACCTGGGCAGATGCTCGTACCTATGCCGAGTGGATCGGCGGTGCGCTGCCAACTGAGGTTCAATGGGAAAAGGCCGCGAGAGGACCGCAGGGCCTGAACGCTCCGTGGGGCAATTCACGTCCGCTCTGGCGAGAGCCGAGAACGATCGACCAGATCGACCCGATTGGAACTCACCTGGATGACCGAAGTGTATTTGGCGTCTTTGATCTGGCAGGCAACGCTCGCGAGTGGACTGGCGATTTCTTTCGCGAAGACAGCTTCAAGACGCTCAAAGACCTCGCCGTCGATCGACGTCGCAACTGGATGGGACCTCGAACTCCGTCGGCGTCAGCACTGCGGGTCGTCAAAGGAAACGGCCCGGACTGGTCGGTCTGCCGCCGCGACGGAGTGCGGGCGAACGAGCGGTCCAAAGAGATCGGATTCCGCTGCGTATTGAACGTGCCCGGTCCGGCAGTTTCCAACTGACCTAAGCGGTTTCGCTGCCAGGCTCGACTTTAGGAGCCACCTCATTGGAACGAAGCATGTGAGGAGCCTTCGGTTGCGCTCGCTCTTTTTTTTCCGCGACTTCCGCGTCCACGTCAGCGGACTCTGACGACTGGCTCAAGGTCTCCGGGATCCTTCTTTCGTTGAAAGGGGGCGAAACCGCACTGGCCTCCTCAATCTGCCGCTCCACGTCGGCTTTCATGATCCACCATCCCAGTTTGCTGGCGAGCAGTGCCGGCAGCAGAACGAGGTCGGCGAAGAGGGCGGTGACGATCATTGCCGCCATCAGCCATCCGAACCGGCTGATCAACAAGAGCTCTGCAGGCAGCAGAACAAAAAGGCCGATGCCAACTGCGATACTTGTCTGGCACAAAGCCGGGCCGCAGTGGCCGAGCGCTTCGGAAATTGCGACACGGCGAGTTCGCCCGTTGGCGATCCCTTTACGGAACCAGGTCAGTAAATGCAGCGTGCCATCGACCGCGATTCCCAGCGCGACGGAGGCGGTGATCATCGTGCCGATGTCGATTCGGATGCCAAGCCAGGAAATGGTACCGAACACCGTACTGATCGGCAGCACGTTGGGGAGCATCGTCAACAGGCCGGCTCGAACACTGCCGAGCAGAAAACAGATGACGGCTCCGATCACGACGAAGGCGATCAGAAAACTCTCAATCAGACTCTGCAGCACGGCTTCCTGAGTCTGCAGAAACAGTGGCACCATTCCGGTCACAATGTGGTTGGCGCCGGCTACTCGGCTGGCTTCTTCCCGAACAGTCTTGTCGACAGCCGCAGTCAGCTCACCGTAATCGGTGTCGGTCATGATGTTGACCTGAGCGGTGATCCGCCACAGCTCGTCCCCTTTCCGGCAAAGCAGATTGTCACCCAGCCGACGCAGGTCTGCACTCGAAGTGGCATCGGTGACAAACTGGCTGCCTGGCGAATCCGGATCCTTGATCAGCTGGTTCGCTGACGTTTCATTTTTCGTCAGCATGGCGGCCTGAAACGCGCCCAGGCCACCCTCCTTCAGTTGCTTACGTCGGGCCGCCAGTTCCACCAGTTCTTCTTTTGTCTTGCCAGGTCGAAACGTCGCAAGTGAGACGGCGCCGGTCACGTCTGCGTGCTCATCGATGAGGCGATTCTGAATCGTTCGGATAATCTCCAGTCTCTCCGCGAGAAACAGTCCCCCGTCAGACGGAAAGCGGTCGCTCTCTGAAAATCGAACGATGACGTCGATCGGCACGATGCCGCTGATGTTTTCTTCCAGCCAGCTGTAGTCCTGCACGACGCGACTGCCGTCCGGAAAGAACCGGATGACTTTGGTCTCTGTACGGAAATGTTGCAGACCGGCCGAGCAGACTCCGAAGAGTACCAGGCAGGCGACGGCGATGGTGACGGGCCGTTTTGAAATCTGGCGTCCCACCGACGGCCACATCGGCGAGGGTTCCGCCGTCGGTCGTGCGACTTTTTCCGGAACGTAACGCAGCATGGCCGGCAGCCCGTAGAGGATGACGCCGAGTCCCAGGAAGCAGCCGATTGCTGAAAACAGCCCGAAGTCCGCCACGGGACTCAGCGGGCTGGTCATCAGTGACAGCAGGCCGAAAGCGGTTGTCAGACTCGCCAGAAAACACGGCCTCGCCGCAAGCTTGACTGCTGACGCCGCCGGATCGGCATCTCTGTTTCGAGACGCAAACCGCCAGTAGTTGGCGACGTGGATCGCTCCGGAAATTGTCAGCACCAGCAGCAGAGACGGCATCACCACAATGACCATATTCATGCTGCCGCCAAAGGCCGGCACCAGCGATGTGGTCAGGATGACGGCGTAATAGGAAACTCCGATTACCAGTGCTGCAAGCACGATGCTTCGCAGCAGGATGAACGACAGCACGATGCTG
>JAQBVJ010000163.1 GCA_027623235.1 Planctomycetota bacterium | reverse complement strand
CAGGAATTGATGAATCTTCGAGATTCCATTTCTTCGGCGAGACCAGCAACAAAAGCGGGCTACAGCGTCGATCCGCTCACGATGTTCAGGCCGCGTTAAGAACGAATGAACGATCGCCGTCGAGATTCGTGAAGTATCCGTTAAGACTTCGTCGGTGTGCGCGGAAGACGCAGTGCCCTGTAGCTGGCTCCGGCGGAATCTGCTGGGCGGACAAATGAGCGGTCGCCATCGGAATCGAGCAACCGATCTGTGGCAGCCTTGCAACCTCAGTCAACGTGCAGCGAGATTACCCACCGGCGGCTGAGTTTGTCGGCTCGCTGGTTCTCACCGTTCTGCACTCGAGAGTGGACGACCAAAGTGTTTTCTTCACGGCTGTTCTGGAAGTTGTTCGGAGCCTACTCACTCTTTTCCGCTCTGGCCGCACTGAGCATTATTACGATCCTCGGACATCGCCAGCGGGAGATCGTCTATGACCAGGTTCACCACAGGCTCCACGACTCTGCGGTGACGGTGCTCAACCTGCTTGATGCTGCCTTTACGTGGACACCGAACAAGGAACTGGCGAAGTCACTTCAGTCGATCGCAACTGACAACAAGACCCGCATCACGCTGATCGCTGCAGACGGGAAAGTGATCGAAGATTCGGAGCGTGACCCGCAGACGATGGAGAATCACGGCGGTCGCTTTGAGGTCCTGCAGGCAAAATCTTCCGGCATTGGGTCGGCCCGACGAGACAGTCCGACGTTGGGAATCCCCATGCAGTGTCTCGCGATCAGAGCCGGCGATGAGAACTCGCCAACCGGGTACGTCCGGGTTTCAGTGCGACTGGATTCGGTGGAGGCAGAGGTTCGGTCGGTCCAGCGACTGGTGTTTGCCACCTCCCTCGTCGTGAGCCTGCTTTCGCTGGCTCCGATGTTTTACTTTCTGTCGAAAATCATTCATCCGCTCACGAGTCTGACGACGGCCGCAAACGCGATTGCTGGCGGTGAACTTCAACAAACTGTCGAAGTGACGCGCGGAGATGAGCTGGGAACGCTGAGCGAAGCGTTCAACACAATGAGCCGCGAGCTGTCTGCGCGAATGTCAGAACTCGGCCAGACGAGCCAGGAGTTACGAGAGAGCACTCAACTCCTGACGACAGTGTTTGGTTCGATGGTTGAAGGTGTCATTGCCGTCGACAATGACGAACAGATCCTTTTCGCCAATCGCGCCGCCCGGCAGTTGCTCGACTTCGGTGATCGCAATCCGATCGGTCGCCCGATCTGGGAGTGTGTTCGGAACGAAACAGTGCAAACTGTCGTCCGGCACGCGATGAATGGGCTGGAGAGGTCCGTCGAATGTGAGCTGCCTCGCAGCGAGTCGATCGTCGAGATTCGTTCGACACCGCTGGCCAGTGACGCAAGTTCCGGCGTGGTGCTCGTCTTTCACGACGTGACCGAGTTGCGACGGCTGGGAAACGTACGGCGGGAATTTGTATCGAACGTCTCACACGAACTCAAAACGCCATTGACGATCATTCAAACGGCAACGGAAACGCTTTTAGATGGAGCGATCGAAGACCCTGAGTATGCCCGCCGATTCCTGATGCGAATCGACGAGCAGGGTGAGCGGCTCCACGAACTGATCATGGACCTGTTGCAACTGGCACAGGTCGAATCGGGCGAGTACTCGCTTGAATTCACACCCGTCTCAGTGCGATCGGTTGTGGACTCCCTGATTGACGAATTCTCGGCAGTCGCTCAGTCCAGTCAGGTCAAGCTCCTCGTCGAGCCTGCCGACCGAGAGCTGACCGTGAAGGCAGACAGCAATGCGCTGCGAACGATCCTGGGGAACCTTCTGACGAACGCCCTCAAGTACACAGCCGCTAACGGCAAGGTCACCGTTGCCTGGAAGCAGGACGACCGATTCGCGGTGGTCGAAGTTCGAGATACGGGCATCGGGATTCCCAGAGAGCATCACTCAAGAATCTTTGAGCGTTTTTACCGGGTTGATCGAGCCCGCTCGCGAGAGATCGGCGGCACAGGGCTGGGGCTCTCAATCGTCAAGCACCTCGCCAGTGTTCTCGGAGCCGAAGTGACGGTCGAAAGCGAAGCTGGAAAAGGCAGCGTCTTTTTACTTCGAATTCCACTGTTAGAAGCGCACTCTGCCATCTCATAGGGCATGTAAATTTGACTCTTGCTGTTAACGGTTTCTTAACACGCTTCTGCCGGGAATCTTCGCATTCGCTTCTTATAAGTTTGTCTTCGACTGGCATCGACGCAGTCAGGAGTCATTCGACCGGACTGCAGTCGACACCTTCAATTCGGACAAGGCAAAGGAAATGTCCATTCACCTGACACGTGACATTGAGCAGCTGCACCATGACGTCTTACGGATGTGCTCGCTGGTTGAGGGGATGATTTTCCGGGCAGTGGACGGACTCCAGTCGCCAGAACTGAAACTCGTGAAGGAACTGTCTGAGGCCGATGACGAAATCGATCAGATGGACGTACAGATCGAGGAAGAGTGCCTCAAGATCCTGGCACTCTACCAGCCTGTTGCTCTGGACCTGCGGCGGATCACGACGGTCCTGAAGATCAGTGGCGAACTTGAGAGGGTCGCCGATCTGGCAGTCAACATCGCTGAGCGTGGTGCCGGTCTGATTGGAAATGACAACGTGATTGTCCCGGCCCGGCTTCAGGAGATGGCAAAACAGGCGCTGGCGATGCTGTACGGGAGCATTGATTCCTACGTCGAGCTGGACAGTCGTAAGGCTCGTGAGATTCTCGAACGGGACAAGATCGTTGATCAGTTGAATGCGGACATTATCGAAGAACTGCAGAGTGCCATGCGTGCATCGCCGAACCACGTGCAGCCAGCTCTGCATCTTTTTTCGGTGTCGAGACACCTTGAAAGAGTTGCGGACCACGCAACAAATGTCGCGGAAGACGTCGTGTTTATGGTGGAAGGCGAAATCATCCGGCACCGGCATCAGTCAAATTCTGCACCCGCGTGACTGCCATCCGAATCTGGCACGGAATTTGAACCTGGCCGCGGGCTCCGGTCTCCAGAATGCCGAGTACATCCATGTCGAAACAAACAATCCTGATCGTTGAGGATGAGCCATCGCTGGTCGAAGTGCTTTCTTACAACCTTGAGAAGGAAGGTTTCAACGTCCTTTCCGAGAGTGACGGGCGGGCGGGACTTGAGCGGGCTCTCCACTCGGTGCCGGATCTGGTCATTCTCGACCTGATGCTGCCTGGCATGGATGGGCTCCAGATCTGTGCCCAACTCCGTAGCGACTCGCGCACCAAAGGGATTCGGATCCTGATGCTGACCGCTCGCAGCGAAGAGACGGACGAGGTTGTTGGCTTCAGTATGGGAGCGGACGATTACGTCGCGAAGCCGTTTAAGGTGCGACCACTGATACATCGCGTGAAAGCTCTGCTTCGACGTCGGGAACAGGAAGAGTCGCCCGCGGAAACCGTTTCTGCTCACGGAGTCGAGATTGATCAGACCCGGCATGCGGCCTACGTCAACGGGACCGAGATCGAGTTGACTCCGACAGAGTTCCGGCTGCTTCTGTCTCTGCTGCGGCAACCCGGCCGGACATTCTCGCGACTGGAACTGCTGGATGACAGTCGCGGATTCGATGCCAACGCAATGGAACGGACGATCGACGTCCACGTTCGAGCGCTTCGTAAAAAGCTGGGGGAAGTCGGCGATCTGGTCGAAACGGTCCGAGGGATCGGATATCGCTTCAAAAGGGTGTGAACGACTCAGTTTTCTGGTCACCCATCGACTTCGCATCGTCTGCAAACACACAGCGAGCCGTGACGGGTTGGCACGGCTCGCCGGTGGCCTGCCCCTCCCCGGAATTAACGGAATGTTAACCGTTCGGCGATTCATTCTTAACAGGGGGCCTCAACACTTCCGGTATGGATAAGAACCTGCTTCCGCTCGCCGTAAAGGACTCTCTCATGAAGAAACTCGCGATTGGATTTGTCGCTGTTGTCGCTGGCCTGACCCTTCAGGCTGCCGGTCTGGCACAGGTCAAAGTGGACGAGAAACTGCCCGTCTACAAGCCTGTGCAGGGGATGTCAGGTTCATTGAAAAGTGTCGGTTCCGACACAATGAACAACGAAATGACGCTTTGGGCAGAGGGTTTTCTGCGATTCTACCCGAACGTCAAGATTGAGATTGAGGGCAAGGGTTCCTCGACCGCGCCACCCGCTTTGATTTCCGGCACGTCGCAGTTCGGTCCGATGAGCCGCAAGATGAAGGACGCCGAAGTCGCCGCCTTTGAGAAGAAGTACGGCTACAAGCCTGTCGCGCTGTCAACCAGCATCGACATGCTGGCCATCTACGTGAACAAGGACAATCCGATCAAAGGCCTGAATCTGCAGCAGGTCGATGCGATGTTCTCAAAGACACGCAAGGGTGGGTATCCGAACGATATTCGAACGTGGGGTCAGAGTGGCCTCACTGGTGACTGGGCTCAGCAGCCAATCAGCCTTTACGGACGAAACTCAGCTTCCGGCACCTACGGCTACCTCAAGGAAAACGCACTGTTCGGTGGCGACTTTAAGAATCAGGTGAAGGAGCAGCCCGGTTCGTCTTCAGTCGTGCAGGGAATTGCCAGCAATAAGTTTGCGATCGGCTACTCCGGGATCGGCTACAAAACCGCCGATGTTCTTGCCGTACCGCTTGCTGTCGACGGCGATGACTACGTTGAAGCGATCCCCGAAAACGCTTACACGGGCGAATATCCGCTCGCTCGATTCCTGTGGCTGTACGTCAATCACAAGCCGGGAACGGAGCTTGATCCACTCCGTCGGGAATTCATCCGGTACATTTTCTCGAAGAACGGCCAGGAAGACGTCGTGAAAGATGGCTACTTCCCGGTTCCGGCAGCGATCGCGAAAGAAGCTCTGAAGGGCGCCGGTATTTGAGTAAGTCCGCTCGCTGAGTCTCTGTCTCTTATCAATGAAGTCCTGCGCACGGTGGTCAGGAATTCCGAGGCCGAGACAACCAACGAATGGTACGAATTCAGGCATTCGCCACATTCGCGTGGTTCGTTTGCACCTCTTTGGTTCCGGCTCCGGATTCAAGTATGACTGATCAGAAATCACAATCCGGCTACATCGGCAAGCGACGAGTACGCAAAACTCGTGGCAGTGTTCGAGTTGCAGACCGGATTGCACAGACGCTGATTACGCTGGGCGGAATCGGGACGATCATCGCCGTCTCGCTGGTCTGTGTATTTCTGATCTGGGTTGTGCTGCCGCTGTCCACGTCTGAGTCGCTCGAATCGCCGCAGTCGATGGCTCTGCCGAGTGCGACGCGACCCGTCCACGTCGCGACTGATGAATACCTCAGCCTTGGCTGGACCGTTACGGAAGAGGGACTGCTGCGGTCGTTTCGAGTCGATTCGGGCGAACCGATTGCAACTCTGTCGCTGTTCGACGAAGGCCGAAAGCCGACCGCCTGGTCAATCGCCCGCGAGACTGGCCACCTGGCATTCGGGTTCGAGGATGGAACCGTTCAACTTGGCCGGGCGGAATTCAAAACCGAGTTCATTCCTGAAGCAGACATTCCCCCGGAATTGAAGACGCTTGAAGCGGGCCAGGTGGGTTCGTTCCGGGACGGAATCGTCCAGGTGACCCCGGAGAACCAGTTTCGATATCAGAGACTCGAAATCACCCTCGACGAACCTGTCACGGTCAAAGAGGGAGTGGCGATCGATCTGATCGATCTGTCGATCTCCACCAATGGAGAAGTATTCGCGGTGCTGACCAGCGACGCAGAACTCAGGATCGCTCGTGTCACTCGCCGCAGAAACCTGCTGACGGGCAAGGTGACCGCGCGGCTGAGAGAAGGGAAACTTGCTGTCGAGTTGCCCGCTGGCTCGGGAAAGCCGAGGTTCCTCATGCTTGCCGGGCTGGGCGATTCCGTCGCACTCGCCTGGGACGATGGACGACTGCTTCGCTACGACACCCGAAACACAACTCAGCCCGTCTTCGCTGAAGAAATTGACGTGACGCCTGGCGACACAAAGGTCACTGCGCTGTCGTTTCTGATCGGAAAGACATCGCTGGTGGTCGGTGACTCGAAGGGTGGCGTGTCCGTCTGGTTCCGAATCAAGCCGGAAGACGCGACGACTCCCGACGGCGCCGTTCTGCGGATTGCACATTCATTGCCTTCTACGGGAACTCCCGTGACTTCGCTGGCTCCTTCCACCCGGTCGCGGCTGCTGGCAGCGGGATTCACAAATGGCCAGGTCAACCTTTACCACGTGACGAGCCGTCAGAAGCTGGCGAGTTCCGTAACCGCACAGGCTGACAGCGTCGACGCGCTGGCCGTCGGCCCCAAAGACGATGCGTTGATCGCGCTTAGTACTAAAGGGATTTCACGCTGGAATATCGACGCCCCGCATCCGGAAACAACACTCGACACGATCTTTACTCCGGTCTGGTACGAAGGTTACGAGAGAGGCGAAAACGTCTGGCAATCCTCAAGTGGCACGGATGAATTCGAACCGAAATACGGACTGGTTCCGCTCGTGTTTGGAAGCATCAAGGCGACATTCTATTCGATGCTGTTCGGAGCCCCATTGGCTCTTCTGGCGGCAATCTATACGAGCGAGTTTCTACACCCACGGACGAAGGCTCGCGTGAAGCCGACCATCGAGATCATGGCGAGCCTTCCCAGTGTTGTGCTGGGTTTTCTGGCCGCTCTGGTCTTCGCACCGATGGTGGAGGACGTCGTCCCCGAAGCACTGACTGCTTTCGCAACATTGCCGTTCGCATTTCTGACTGGCGCTTATCTGTGGCAGTTGATCCCGACTCCTGTCGCGCTGCGACTCGAATCGCGCCGATCGATCAAGTTGCTGGCAATGTTTCTGATGGTTCCGGCTGGCCTGTTGCTCGCCCGGTGGCTGGGACCGATCGTTGAACGCTGGCTCTTTGCAGGTGACATCAAAGCCTGGCTCAACGGCCAGATCGGAGACGGCACCGGCGGCTGGATGATTCTGCTGTTTCCACTCAGTGCCGTCGCGACGGCATTCGGACTGAATCAATTCGTCACACCTCGAATGAGAAACATCACAAGCCTAGGGCGGATTCAATTTGCCCTGCTCGACATCGTTAAGTTTCTCGCCAGTTGTGCCGTTTGTGTTGCCGTCGCGTGGATGATTTCAAGTGTGCTGAACTCGGCCGGATTCGATCCGCGAGGTTCTTTCGTTGACACCTACGTGCAGCGGAACGCGCTGGTCGTCGGCTTCATCATGGGGTTTGCGATCATCCCGATCATTTACACGATTTCCGATGACGCTCTGTCCGCCGTACCGGAATCACTACGGGCCGCCTCTCTGGGTTCGGGGGCAACACCCTGGCAGACCGCCGTGCGGATCATCATTCCCACCGCGATGAGCGGTCTGTTCTCAGCAATGATGATCGGTCTCGGGCGAGCAGTCGGGGAAACGATGATCGTGCTGATGGCCGCCGGTAATACGCCAGTCATGGACTTGAACATTTTTAATGGCTTCCGAACTCTCTCCGCCAACATTGCCGTCGAGCTGCCCGAGGCGGTGAAAGACAGCACTCATTACCGCATGCTTTTTCTGGCAGCACTGTCGCTGTTTGCCCTGACGTTTGTGCTCAACACGGTCGCTGAGATCGTCCGTCTGCGATTTCGGAAGAGGGCTTTTCAATTATGACCGAAGCGACGCCCACAGCTCCACCGGAATCGAAACCCGTTGAGGCCGCTCCCAGGAGCTTCTCACGGAGGGGATGTCGTGTCGGCGCGAGCCTCCTGGCTCGTGGCGAGCCCATGCTGTGGCTTACCGGTGGCGGCCTTGTCGTGTGTTTGTTGATGGTCGTCGGTCTGCTGGTCCTGGTCTTCTGGCAAGGCATGACCACCTTCTGGCCATCGCCGGTCGTGCAGGTGAAAACGGTCGCCGACCAGACGTTTATGGGCGAGATCACTCGGCAGGAAGTCTACGAATTTAACTACGGCAGCTTGTCATCGCTGAGCGGACCGCAGCTCGAAGCGGCCGGACAGTTGCTCCATCCGAAGCTCAAATCCACAGTCCAGGAGCTTGCTGCCGGCGACGGATTGCAGGCAGAAATTCAGAAGCTCAGCGAACTTGCGAAGAAACGACTGATCCAGCAGGTCGAGATGCTTCAGATCGTTCAGGATGCTCCTGGACTTCAGAGGGCGAACCTGCGTGAGATGATCGGCAGATCGGTCGACAACCAGGCTAACGAGCTTGCGGTTCGAATGGCGACCCAACTGCAGTCGGCAGCTGACGTCAGCGAGGATGGCGGAAGTCTTTTTGACGTCTGGACTGAAATGAAAGCGGCGCGAGACAAGCTGTTGTCGCAGCCGGACGCTGACTCACTGAGAACGCTCATCGAAACCGACAAAGATGCCGTTTACGGCGGATGGGCCAGCGAAGTGTTCGCCGGGCTCACGACGAAAGTCCACGTCCCGATGCGTCGGCGACTGATCCGAACCGGAAATTTCGATCTCACTGGAAACGATTTCAACTGGGTCAGCGACTTTGAGATCGCCGAACGGAAGGCCGCAGAGACGGAGCCCGAATGGGCGCTCCTTTTTGAACGCCTCGCGTGGGGACGCTTTTACGGATTCCCGAAGGAGCTTCGAATTGAGGGCAAAGCGATCGCCACAGAGCCGTCGGACATCTGGAGCCAGCTCATCCCGCTTCACGTCGAATGCCGCGAGCGGTGGCAGGAGCGACGCAACCTTGAGAAGTACGAAACCGGCAGGATCAACGCAATGCTTGAGGGCGCTCGCCTGTCGCTGCGGGAAGTGGAACTGGAATCCGGCAAAGAGTCTGCAGAGTGGAACAAAGCCAACGCGCACTATGACAGTCGTCAGAAAGAACTGCAGGCTGAGTTCGGAAAGATTCGAGAGAAAATCGTTGCTCTGGATGATCTGAACGAGAAGTACACCCTGTTCTGCACGACAGCCGACGGCCAGGAGAAAGAAATCGATCTGGCCGACATCGTTCGAGTCTACCCGGCGAATCGTCTGACTGATGGCGAGAAGACCTCGACTTACCTCTCTCGCTGGTTCGAGTTTCTGCTTGACGATCCGCGCGAAGCCAACAGTGAAGGCGGCGTGTTTCCGGCCATCTTCGGGACCGTCATTATGACGATGATGATGTCGATTGTGGTTGTCCCCTTCGGTGTACTGGCTGCTCTTTACCTGCGTGAGTATGCGAAGTCCGGGCCGATGGTCAGCGTCGTCCGAATTGCCGTCAACAATCTGGCAGGAGTCCCAAGCATCGTGTTCGGGGTCTTCGGGCTCGGCTTCTTCTGCTACATCATCGGCGCTTCGATCGATGACCTGTTCTACGCCACCAAGCTGCCGAATCCGACTTACGGAACCGGCGGACTGATGTGGGCCTCACTCACGCTCGCCCTGCTGACACTTCCGGTCGTCATCGTCGCGACCGAAGAAGCTCTGGCCGCCGTCCCGCGATCGATGCGCGAAGGTTCGCTGGCGTGCGGCGCAACGAAGTGGCAGACGATCCGACACATCGTGCTGCCTCGAGCCATGCCGGGAATCATGACGGGCATGATCCTCGCGATGGCGCGAGGTGCGGGTGAAGTGGCGCCTCTGATGCTCGTCGGCGCCGTCAAGCTCGCACCGGAACTGGGCATCGATCTGCACGATCTGAGCGGGTCACTTGGCTGGCTGCCGACCGGACCACTGCATCCCGAACGAAGCTTCATGCACCTCGGTTTTCATATCTATGACCTCGGTTTTCAAAGTCGAAACAGCGAAGCAGCAAAGCCAATGGTCTTCACGACGACCCTGCTGTTGATCGGTCTCATCGCCACCATGAACGTGCTCGCGATCTGGCTTCGAGCCCGGTTGCGGAAGAAGTTTCAGTTCAGCCAGTTTTGATTTGATTTTAAGTGTCCTGATTCCATCCACGAATTTGAGATCCCGGAGACACGCAGTGCTCATCAGTGACTCAGTTGCCGGTAACACAGGCCTTGCCGGCCCTCCGCCGGGTGACTCGCGGAAGGGGGATCGGCTTGAGCGGATCGCACGTGGCAAAAGTGTTGCCCCCGTAATCCACAACGAGTTGGGCCAGACCGAAAACGTGATCGACATGGAAGCGGTCAATCTATGGTACGGAAACAAGCAGGCCCTGTTTGATGTCACCATGTCAATTCCCAAAGGCCAGGTGACCGCGCTGATCGGCCCGTCGGGTTGTGGCAAGTCGACTCTGCTGAGATGCGTCAATCGGATGAACGATCTGATCGATAACGTCCGCACCGAAGGCGACATGAAGCTCAACGGTGACTCGATCTTCGATACCGGCGTCGACGTCATCGATCTGCGAAAGCGGATGGGGATGGTCTTTCAGAAGCCGAATCCGTTTCCGATGAGCATCTTCGAGAACGTCGTTTACCCTCTTCGAATCGACGGCGAACGGAATCGCAAGGTGCTTGCTGAGGTCTGCGAACGTGCGCTCCGGGGCGCGGCTCTGTGGGACGAGGCGAAAGATCGACTGAGCGAAAGTGGACTCAGCCTGTCCGGTGGTCAGCAGCAGCGACTGTGCATCGCTCGCGCCATCGCCAGCGACCCGGAAGTGCTGCTGCTGGACGAGCCGTGTTCAGCTCTCGATCCGATCGCAACCGGAAAAATTGAAGACCTGATTGACAACTTGCGCGGCGAGTACTCGATCCTGATGGTCACCCACAACATGCAGCAGGCGTCGCGAGTCAGTGACTACACCGCCTTCATGTACCTCGGCCACCTGATCGAGTACGGGCCAACGGTCAAGCTGTTCACGAATCCGAAACTGAAAGAAACCGAAGACTACGTCATGGGACGGTTTGGCTAATCAGCTGCCAATGTGCCCCACTGGAAAACCAGGACTGGCGAATCTGCTGAAGGAGATTTTGAAATGAGAAGAACTCTCGCTGTGCTGTTGATTGCTGCTGTTTGCGGCGGACTCACGACAACATCGCCGGCTGTGGCCGGTAATTCGCGTTCGAAGGTTCACGTGGAGTTCATTGGGAGTGTCTGGGAGTACATCCAGAAATCGGATTACAAGACGTGGCCTCGACCGGAAAAACCGTTGATGATCAGCGTTGGCCCGACGCTCGGGCGGTCCACATTCCTTCTCGACAAAGGAGAGCTGGCCGCGGGGTCGGTCATCATTTCCGAGCATGAGTCCGAGGGCACACTGAGTGGTATCAGTGTCTTCATCAAGCAGAAAAACGGATACAGCAGCCGTAACAACGATTGGTACTGGGTGCATTTCACCGCCGATGGCATTGTGATTTCCGCATCGCCTGACAAGGAACAGTTTCGCAAGCCCGGCTTTGTCAGCTGGGAAGTCGATGGTCGACTCTGGGTCTTCGTGATGACGTCACAGGAAGCCGCTGACTTCGCAAAGTCCGGCGAACTGGCGAAGAGTGTGACTCGGCCTGGGGCCGGTCCCGGTCGGATGACTATTCGCTCGGCCGATTCGGAAACGATTGATTTATGGGTGGCGACGAAGGGGGGCTTTTTCGTTCAACCGGACGATGGTCGCCTGTGGGTTTTCCGCAGCAATGACGCTGCCCTCGCTGGTTTTCTGGCTGGTAATGAGCCTGCCAAAGTTGTGATTCGCCCGGGAGCCGGACCAGGTGGTGCAACTCTGAAAGCCGTCGACGGCGAGACGCTTGCAGCGTATATCGCTGCCAAAGACGGCTTCGCCACATTCATCGTGGACGGTCGCATCTGGGTCTTCAAGCTCGACGATCCGGAACTCGACGCGTTTCGGTCTGCTGGTGAGATTGCAAAGAATGTGACGCGACCCGGGGCCGGTCCGGATGGTATGACCGTTCGAGCTCCCGACGCGGAAACCCTCGATGCCTACTTGAATTGAGAATAAGAGGCACGAGCGATCAGTCTTCGGTTCGCTCGTCTTTGTGAGGTCTGGCTGAACAGACATTTTTGCTTCCGAGACGCCGAACGCGAGTAGCACAGGTTACCTGTTCGGAGAGCATCTGACGCTGGAAAACCACGCCGGCTGAAACAGGTGATTCACGTGACCAGTCCATCGAGTCCGGTATTCGTCGCGAGCTACTGATGGATGAACCTCAACCATGCAGAACTGAGGGGGGAATAATGCGTGTCCGGGAGGACAGATCGCGGCCGGTTTCCGTGTTGATCATTGCAGATGCGGATCCAGTGCGCGATGTTCTTGAATCACGACTGCAGCAGTTTGGCTGTGAAGTTCTAACATGTCAAAATGCAGAACTTGGAATCGAACGCGCGGTCGTACACCTCCCGGATGCAATTCTGGTGTGCCCGAATCTCGTCGACGTCGACAGCATCAAAGTATGCCAGCAGATCAGGAATCAAGTTGAGAATTCGCGAGAGCCTGTCATCGTTGTCATACCCCGTGGTGTCGACGTCGAGGCGACCAACAGGAACGCTGGCGCCGCTGATCGGCCAATCGATCTGACTCAATTTGCGAAGGCCATCTCGATCCTCGCCAGCTCAACATCCGGCTCGCGGGGTGCCAACGATCGACTTGCCACACAGGGCCTGCTACTCGATAGAAAGGCGTTTCGAGCCGATATTGATGGGCGCGAACTCCAATTAACGGTTATGGAGTTTCGGATCCTTTGGCAGCTGGCTCAGAATTGGGGCGATGTTTTGTCGCGACAGGAGCTGTGTCCCGACTGCCGAAATCAAGCCTCAGAATCGCGATGCCGCTCAATCGATGTTCATATTCGCAGTCTTCGCATCAAGCTTGGCGAAAAATGCTATCTACTCGAAACGGTCCGTGGAATCGGGTACCGGATGAGTCGGCTATGACATGAATTGTCCTGCGTGAGTAGAGACACTGGCAGTAAGTCGTGCACCAGGATTGCGAGAAGCAGCACTGGACAATTCGGCAAATTGAGATTTTGAGCCGTCTCAGTCTGCGGATTGGCGAGCTATTGCTGTTGGTACAGAATGCCTCGCAATCAATTCGAATTGATGCAAAAGATGGATTTGTCGAGCAGGTCAATGGCTGTCATTTGTCTCTGGAAGTACTGATTGGTCAAGCACTTTCTCTGGGATGTACCCGTTCACGGGGCTGAGACTGCTGTTCTGCGAATCGATGGTGATCGGGTAAGTTTCCGAGACCATGGCACGGTCACGGAAGACACACGACTGCCCGGGATG
>JAQBVJ010000162.1 GCA_027623235.1 Planctomycetota bacterium | reverse complement strand
TAACCTCTTGCCGTTTCGTGGCGTAGTTTTCGAGCAAACGAGGCCACTTGGGAACAAGAAGACAAGTTTTCCCGTTTTGAGCTTCCGGTGAGTTTCGAATTGCCGGAACTGTCTCGGTTTGTCCGGATGACTTTGTTGAAATCAAAGACCCTCCCCTTTATCAACCGCCCGGTGGACGACCAGCTCATTTCCCAAGGAGGCAATCCGACATGCTTTATCGCCTCGTGTTCCTGGCTGCCGTGCTGCTGCTGACATGGGCCTGCCCGGCCCGTGCAGATGAGCCGTCGGTGATTCTCCCGCTGATTGGGTACAACGAGCACCGCACGAATCTGCCCGGCGGACGACAGGCTAACGTCAGCACGAACCGGGCGATGGTGGTGAAGGCGGATGGCACCGCGCGACGCTCGATCTGCGGTGAACTGGTGAACGAGGCCGGCGTCTGGACGCAGTTTGCAGGGTGGTCTCCGGATGGCAGGACGGCTGTTGTTCTGCGCGGTTGGGAGAGCGTCGAAAACGCTGTGTGGGAAGAGCAGCACAAGACGTTTCGATTCACTCCCGAAGGCTGGCTCGTGGATTCGTATCTCGTCGACCTGGCGACCGGAAAGATAGAGAACGTCACCAGCGTCGAACGGGTCAGCTTTTACAACTCGGGGCTGTTCTTCTGGCCGAACGATCCGACGAAGCTCGGCTTCACCGCTTTGATTGGTGGCGCATCCAAGCCGTTTCGCATGGATCGCGACGGCCGCAATAAGACGGACCTGACGAAGAATTCCGGCTGCTTCGCGTATGGCTTCAGCAGTTCGCCAGACGGCTCGCGGATTTCCTATCACGAGAACTATCAGATCTATCTGGCCGACGCCGATGGTTCGAATCGCGTTCACGTGCAGACCGGTCATCAATTCGACTTCGTTCCGTCGTGGTCACCCGATGGGAGGTGGGTGCTGTTCGTTTCCGGCGAGCACTACAACTGCCATCCGCACATCGTGAGGGCTGACGGAACAGGCCTGAAGAAACTCGCTGATCGCGGCGGCTATCGAGGCGTCACGGAATTCCTCGATGTGCCCGACTATCACGGCGGCAGCAGCGATATCCCCGTGTGGTCGATCGACGGCCAATCGGTCTTCTACACGGCCAGGATCGGCAACAACGTCGAGTTATTTCGAGTCAAGCTCGAAGGGACAATCGAGCAGCTTACGATCTCCGCAGACGGCACATCACACTATCACCCGAAGCCCTCGCCCGACGGCAAGTGGATCGTCTACGGATCGAAACGTAACGGCGTGCGGGATCTGTACGTGATGCGTTTGTCAGATCGGCATGAGCACGCGCTGACCGACGTCTCGGCAGGTCACGCCGCCATGCACGCCTACTGGCAACCGGTCAACTGATCACAACCCCCACGCCGAGTGGACCGACGGCCAGGGATTCGGCAGGCAACTAACGCGTAAATCCTTTTGGTGACTGAGGGTGAATCGTCGTGTCGCTTTGCGGCCCGGGCATCCTCGCCGGGACGCTCAGATGGGGCCTCTCCTTCCCGTTCAAGGCTGACCGGACACGACCTGACCTCCACGTGACTTCATTGCCATTTCCTCTCCGACTATCCTCGCCAGTCACAGTACACTTCCGCCCGAATGCCTGGAGCGAGTTTACGATGCCGAATTCTTTGCCACACCGATCCTTCCGCTTCCTGGCCCTCGCACTTTCAGGACTGGTGCTCGCACTGGCGAATCTGCCTGAGACTCACGCCGTAGAACAGGACTCGCCAGAGCCGCTGAACAGAAAAATTTTCGCGCGAGACAACCTCGTCGCGTGGTGCATCGTTCCGTTTGACGGGAAGAAGCGCGGGCCGGCCGAGCGGGCGGCGATGTGTGCGAAGCTGGGCCTGAAGAAGATCGCTTATGACTGGCGGGACGAGCATGTCGCCACGTTTGAGCAGGAGATCCTCGAATACAAAAAGCACGGACTCGAGTACTTCGCGTTCTGGGCGGAGCATGACGAGGCATTTCGTCTGTTCGAGAAGCACAAACTGCACCCGCAGGTGTGGAAGATGTTCGCTCAACCGAAGGCCGCGACGCAGGAAGCCCGCATCAAAGAAGCGGCGGAGGGGCTGCTGCCGCAGGTTGAGCGGACTCGGAAGATGGGTTCGAAGCTGGGCCTCTACAATCACGGCGGCTGGTCAGGCGAGCCGGAGAACATGGCCGCCGTCTGCGAGTACCTGCGGAAGCACCACGACGCCGGGCACGTCGGCATCGTTTACAACATGCACCACGCTCACGGGCGGATCGATGACTTCGCCGAGCTGCTGCAACTTCTCAAACCGTATCTGCTGTGCCTGAATCTGAACGGGATGACGCGGGACGGTGACCAGCGCGGGCAGAAGATCCTGCCGCTGGGTGAGGGTGAATTCGATGTCTCGCTGCTGAAGACGATTCGTGAGTCCGGTTACGCCGGGCCGATCGGGATTATCGGGCACACGCAGGACGACGTGGAACAACGGCTGCAGGACAACCTCGACGGGCTCGACTGGATCCTGCCGCAGCTCGACGGCAAACCAGCCGGACCGAAACCAAAGCCGCGAACGTGGTCGCCGCAGGTCGAGGCCCCGCGGTCGACTCGCAACGTGACGCCGACTTCGCTGAAGGGCTCGCCCGAATATCGCAACCCTCCGCTCACCGTCGAGTGCCGCGTCACTCTGCCGAGGAAGGATCAGTACAACATTCTGGTCGCGTCCGACACAAAGGAGTCGGGGGCGCACTGGGAAATGTTTTCGATGAACGGCAGCGGAAATCTGACCGTCTACTCGCCTGGCCGGAAGCCGGACCACACCGACTCGAAAGCGATGATCTGCGACGGGAAGCCGCACAACATCGCGATGATTTTTCTTCAAGACCGCATCCGTCTGATCGTCGACGGCAAGGTCGTGGCCGATCAGAAGGTCGAGTCAACCGGTCGCGAGGCCGTGCCGGGCGGACTGACGATTGCCGGTCTGGTCGAGGGCGGCCTGGGCAGCAGCGGGCCGGTCGAATGGGTGCGCATCTCACGCGGAGTTCGCGAGGACGTCACCACAGAGGCGACCGCTCCGGAGAAAGATGCCTCGACGGTTCTCCTATGGAAGAAGCCGGTTGCGGATGCCGGTGGCAGGCCGGATCAAGCGAAGCGCCGCTCCGGGAATAGCGAAGCACCGCGGGACGACCGAATGCCGGAACATCGTCGCTTCGCTCCTCGGTCCGGCCTGCTTGCAGGGGCTGATGGCTCCGCGCTGGAGTACTCGGCCGATCTGATCACGGATCTGCTTGCGGAAGCCGAAGCGGAGGGCCATGCCGGGCGAGGCCTTGCCGCGTTCAGCGCGGCAAAGTCGGCGTGCCTGAGCTGCCACAAGCTCGGCATGCACGGCGGCACGGTCGGGCCGGACCTCACGAAGATCGGCAAGGAACGGAAGCCGGAAGAAATCGTTGAGGCGATCCTCTGGCCGAAGCGGACTGTGAAGCCGGAATTCAAAGCCCACTTGATCGTCACCGACGCGGGGCAGTCGCATCGAGGCTACATCGTTCGTGAGTCGAAAACGGAACTCGTCCTGCGCGATCCGACGAAGCCGCCCGCCGATCAGGAGCTCACAATTGCTGCGAAATCGATCGATTTCCGGCGCGAGGTGGGGACGCTCATGCCAGACAACCTGGTCGCGTCGCTCAGCCGAGGACAGCTGACCGACGTGCTGCGGCTGCTCATTCATCAGGGCCAGCCGAGCGGACTGCCGACCAGTCAGATCGACTCGGTGCTGCACCACACGATGGCTCACATGTCTGGTCCGGCGAGCTTTCCGTACAACCTGAAACCGCTCAACCCGGAGCACTGGCCGAGCTGGCAGGAGCACGTCAACCGGCAACGCATCTACGATTTTTATGGCAAGCAGGCCGACCATTTTCGATCGCTCGCCGAGTCCGGCAAGCCGGTCCCGCCGGTGCTGATAGAGCACCCCGGTCTGGACGGCGGCGGAGAACTCGGGCACTGGGGCAACCAGGACGAAACCGTCTGGGCCAGCGGCGAGTGGAACAAGTCGGACCGCGGCTCGCTGATGTCCGGCGTCTTCCGCGGCAACGGCCTGACCATCCCGCGCGGGATCTGTGTGCAGGTTGGTGACGGACGCGAGATGGCGTGCTGCTTCGATCCCGACACACTTCTTTATCAAGCGGCGTGGAAAGGCGGCTTCGTCACGACCTCATCCGTAAGGCATGGGTTCATTGAGGGACTCCGGATCGAGGGCACGCCGGTTCCGTGGTCCGTCCCGAAGCTCGACCGCAAAACGAAATACAAAGGCCTCTACCGGATCGGACCGCGAGTCATCTTCGTCTACGAAATCGACGGCAGAGAGTACCTCGATTTCCCGTGGCACAAAGACGGCAACCTGGTCCGGGAAGTCGCGACGCAGGATGATCACTCGTGGGGAAAGGTCATCAGCGACGCGGAGTTTCCGTCACAGTGGCCACAGAAGCTGGAAACGAAGATCACTCACGGCACAGGCTCGCCGTACGCCGTCGACACGATTGAGCTGCCCGTCAAGAACCCGTGGAACGCTCTCTTCTTTGCCGCCGGTCAGGCGTTTCTGCCGGACGGCTCGGCTCTGATCTGCACGATGCAGGGCGACGTCTGGAAAGTCAGCGGCATATCGTTGCCTGAAGTGGGGTACGCTTCCAGCTTGCCTGGCGCGGCACACACGCAAGCTGGAAGCTTACGCCACGCGTCGAAGAAAGCGACCTGGAAACGCTTCGCCAGCGGGCTGCACCACGCACTGGGAATCGTCGCGGACAAAGACGGCATCTTCGTCCTGGGACGGGATCAGATCACGCGGCTGCACGATCAGAACGGTGACGACGAAGCCGACTTCTACGAGTGCTTCAGCAATGCGTACGAAACCTCGCCCGCCGGACACGACTACATCTGCGGCCTGGTCCGCGACGCCGAGGGCTATTTTTATACGGCCTCCGGAAACCAGGGCATCGTGCGGATCTCACCCGACGGACAGAAGGCAGACGTCATCGCCACCGGTTTTCGAAACCCCGACGGCCTTGGCCTGACCGCCGGCGGACGGATTACGGTGCCCTGCTCGGAAGGCGGCTGGACGCCTGCCTCAATGATCTGCGAGACCGACCGCACGGTGGCGGGCGAGAAAGGAAAGATTCCGCACTTTGGCTACCCTGGCCCGAAGAATGGGGAAGTGCCGGCACTGCCGCTCGCGTATCTGCCGCGAGGCGTCGACAACTCGGCCGGTGGGCAGACGAACGTGACGAGCGATCGCTGGGGGCCACTCCAGAATCAGTTGCTCCACTTTTCGTTCGGAACCGGCTCGCACTTCCTCGTTCTGCGTGACGAGGTCGACGGTCAGGCGCAGGGAGCTGTCGTGCCTCTTCCCGGCGAGTTCGCGTCGGGAGCTCATCGCGGCTCGTTCAACCCGCGTGATGGACAGCTTTACGTGACCGGCATGCAGGGCTGGGGCTGCTACACGCCTCAAACCGGCTGCTTCCAGCGGGTCCGGTACACCGGCGAGCCCGTTCAGCTGCCAGTCGGCTTCGAAGTTTACCGCAACGGAATTCTGCTGCGGTTCTCATCGCCCGTGGATGAATTCGCGAGCGATCCCAAAGCCCACTTCGCCCAGTGCTGGAACTATCGCTACAGCCAGGCGTACGGCTCGCCCGAGTTCTCAACAAATCACTACGGGATGCGCGGTCACGACGTGCTCGAAATTCGCTCGGCGATTCAGCGTTTTGCTTCTGCAGCCAGCAGGTTTCCCGATGAGCTGTTCCTGGAGATTCCTGAACTGCAGCCGGTCAACCAGCTCCACCTGAGACTGCAGCTCACGCCGGGCCAGTTCCAGGACATCTTCATGACTATTCATAAACTGCGAGACGAAGACTACGAAGACACCTCTCTGGCAGCGTCACGCAACAAGTCAATCAACCCGCACCCGATTCTTCAGGACATGGCGATGGCCACTCGGGTGATTCCGAACCCGTATCAGCGACGCATCCAGGGAGCCCGCTTGATCACGATCGAGACCGGCACGAATCTGTCGTACAAGACTCGCTCCTTCAAAGTGAAAGCCGGCGAGCCGATCGCGCTGACACTCGCCAACCCGGACGTCGTCCCGCACAACCTGGCCATCGTGAAACCGGGCACTCTGGAACGAGTCGGGCAGATGGCCAACCGCCTGATCTCCGACCCGGAAGCCGCCATCCGGCATTACATCCCGGAAACCAGCGACGTTCTCGTCTACACCGACGTCGTCCTGCCAAAAGAAAATTTCACAATCCAGTTCAAAGCCCCGGAAGTTCCCGGCCGGTACCCGTACCTCTGCACGTTCCCCGGCCACTGGCTGATCATGAACGGCGAGATGATCGTCGAGTAGCCAGAAAATCGCTCCCCGCCCCACCGTAGGACGGACGCCCACGTCCGTCCGCGTTTCATCAGCAATTACCGAAGTGCAGGGAAACGGACGTGGGCGTCCGTCCTACGGCCGATTGCCTCGCTGGGACACGTTGATATCATGCCGCGAGCATTTATCACGGAGGTCTCGATGCCGAAGCAGTTTCTTGTCCGGAACGTTCCCAGTCGCACTCAGTCCTGGCTCGACCAGGAGTGCGATCGCAAAAAAGTTTCCCGCAACTCGCTGATTCTGTCCGTGCTGGAGCAGGCTCGCGACGGATCGGGCATCATCGCTCAACGGGTGCCCGAGGTTGAGAAGCCGGAAATGGATTCTCCCGGACGACTCTTTTCGTTTATCGATCTGTTTGCGGGCATCGGCGGACTGCGGATCGGGATGGAGGCCGTCGGCGGTCGCTGCGTGTTCTCGTCCGAGATCGATCGCTTTGCTCAGCAGACGTACCACGCCTGGTTCGGCGAGACGCCCGCGGGAGACATCAAAGAATTCCCTCGCGGCGAGGGCATTCCGAAGCACGACATTCTTACCGCTGGGTTTCCGTGTCAGCCGTTTTCGATCGCCGGGGTCTCCAAGAAAAACAGCCTCGGCCGCGAACACGGGTTCAAGGATAAGGCTCAGGGGACCCTGTTTTTTCACCTTGCGGAAATCGTCGAGGCGATGCAACCGCCTGTCCTGCTGCTCGAAAATGTGAAGAACCTGCGGAACCACAACAAGGGCGACACGTGGCGAACGATCACCAGTCGGCTGGAGGAGCTCGGCTACGTCCTGTTCGACCAGACGATCGACGCGGCCGACTACGTGCCTCAGCATCGCGAGCGGATTTTCATTGTCGGCTTTCGGCGCGAGACGTTCGGCGACAACCCGCCGTTTCGCTTTCCGACACCGCCGCAAGGAACGTCGCCGCGGATGCGCGACATTCTCGACGATGAGGACACCGTGCCGAAGAAGTACATCCTCAGCCCCTGTCTGTGGCAATACCTGCAGGACTACGCGAAGAAACACAAGGCGAAAGGAAACGGGTTCGGCTTTGGGCTGGCCGATCGGGACGGCATCTCACGAACACTCAGTGCGCGCTACCACAAAGACGGGGCGGAGATTCTGATCCCGCGCGGGCCGCGCAAACGGCCTCGCCGATTGACTCCAGTCGAGGCCGCTCGCCTGATGGGATTTCCCGAGCCGCTTGCTCAGCACCAGGTGGTCTCGGACACTCAGGCGTACCGCCAGTACGGAAACTCCGTCGTGCCGACAGTCGTGCAGGCCGTCGCAGCTCAAATCGTTGAGGTGCTGCAGTGGCAACTGCTTCGCCAGGGCGAGGGCTGTCTGCTGGCGTAACTGAAATCCCTTACGGTCTGTCTTCGTCCCTCGCTTACGCGACGGGTTAATTTGCCGGCCTCACCATGAAACACGCCTTTCGGAGACGCATCATGACTTTCCTGCTTCGAGTTCTGCTGGTTTGCTCCGTCGCTGTTCTCTCCCCGCTCATGACGAGGTCCACGATGGCTCAGGACATGCTGGATGTGTGGATCGGGACGGGCGGCGGGCCGGCGAAAGGGATTTATCACGCCACTCTGAATACGAAGAGTGGAATGCTGTCGGACACGACGCTCGCCGCCGAAATCAAGAGCCCGGGATTCCTGGCGATGCATCCGAAAGGGACTCACCTTTACGCCGTCGGGTCGCTCGATGAGCCTTGCGTGGCTGCCTACAGAATCAGCGGCAAGCTGAAGGACGCAAAGCTGACATTTCTGAATTCCGTGCCGATTGGCGATGGCGGAGCGGCTCACATCGCCGTCGACCCGACCGGCTCGATGATTCTGACGGCTCAGTACGGAGGCGGGTCCACAGCCGCGTTCAAGTTGAACGAAGACGGCTCGGTGAAAGAGCGAACGGCTCTTGTCGATCACGTGGACGAGACAAAGAAATCGCATGCTCACTGGGCCGGGTTCTCTCCGGACAACCGCTTCGGTTTTGTGCCGGACCTCGGCTTCGACAAAGTGATCATCTACAAGGTTGATCCAAAGACCGCGACGATCAATCCGCACGGCGCCGGAATTCTTCCGCCGGGAGCCGGGCCGCGGCACATGAAGTTTCACACCACAGGCAAGTGGGCGTACGTGCTGCACGAACACGATCTGGCCGTGACCGTTTACGACTACGACGCCAAAGCCGGCACGATGAAAGCGAAGCAGACGATCCTGACCGTGCCGAAAGACGAGCTCGATGATCTGAAGGCAAAGAGCTGTTCCGAAATCCGAGTCCACCCGTCCGGCAAATTCGTCTACGCGGCCAATCGAGGCCACGACACGATCACGGCTTTCCGCGTCAACCAGGAAACCGGCGAACTGTCGGAGATCGAACGCGAGCACGTTCGCGGTGCGACGCCTCGAAACTTCAACCTCGACCCCAGCGGCAAATGGCTCATCGCGGCCGGGCAGCAGTCACACAACCTGGCTGTGTTCGAGGTGAACCAGGAAACCGGCGAGCTGATTTACAACGTCAGCAACGTGCTCTCGCCAGCACCGATCTGCGTGCTGTTTCAGCACGAGTAACCTGGGTAGCGGAACGGCGCAAGCCGTCCGGTAGAGCGCGCGGTTGACTGGCGATCGACCGGGCGGCTTATGCCGCGGCGCTGAACCATCGGTCGCTGTACTCCCGCGAAGAGGACGGCGACAATTCCGAAACCGAATACCAAGTTCCCATTCGGGCGAGCCGGGAGGTGTCGACCCCCGGTTTCCGCGTCGCGGAGATTCGGGTGCCGACCCTCCCGGCTCGCCTCTTTCTTTTGCCGGAGATGATCATGCCCGCTCTGCGATCCGCTCTCTGCCTCGTCGTTCCGTTTGCCATTCTGCTGCAGTCGTCGCCTTTTGCTACGGCCGCCGAGCCCGTTGAGGATGCACAGAAGAAGCTCGATCTGAAGCGGGGAATCGTCGCGGTCATCGGACTGCCGGGGGAAGCGACGGAACCGGCCTTCGTGGCGGACCTCGCGAAGGCCAGCGAGCTGATGATTTACTTTCAGTCGGCCGACTCGAAGCTGGCGGACGCCGTTCGCAAAGCGGCTGACGCGGCGGGGCTGCTTGGCAAGCGCGTCTTCGTGGACTCGGGCTCACTCGACTCGCTGCACCTGTCTCACAATCTGGCGGATGCTGTACTCGTGGCCGAGTCGCTCGCCGATGACGTTTCTGAGAAGGAACTGCTGAGGATTCTCAGCCCGAGATCGACTGCTCACATCGGCGATCGAAAACTCGTCAAGCCCGTTCCTGACGGGATCGACGACTGGAGCCACCCGTACCACGGACCGGACAACAATCCGCAATCGAACGACCAGCTCGTGAAAGGCCGCTTTCAGACGCAGTTCATCGCGGACCCGAAATTCAGCCCGATGCCGGAACAGTCTGTCATCGCCGGCGGCCGAATTTACAAGGCGATGGGGCATATCGCTCACAAAGCCAACCAGAACGAGATGCTCAACACGCTGCTCTGCATCAACGCGTACAACGGCACGATCATGTGGCAGCGGCCTTTGCCCGAGGGCTTCATGATCCACCGCAACACGATGATCGCCGCGGACGATGCCCTTTACATGGGCGATCATGAATCCTGCAAAGTCTTCGACGCGAAGACGGGCGAGATTCGTCGCGAGATCACCATCCCCAACGACATCACCGACGGTCAGACCTGGAAGTGGATGGCCATGAAAGACGACGTGCTGTTTGCACTCGTCGGGAATGTCGAGGTTAAAGTCGAAACACTTCGGTCCGTTCAACGAGGCCTCGGTCACTGGCCGTGGGGCATGTGGAAGGGGCACGACTACAACGACTCCCGCACGGCCTTCGGCTACGGCCGGACGCTCGTCGCGATCGACCGCCAGTCCGGCAAGCTGCTGTGGGATTACCGCGACGACGAATTCCTGGACGCTCGCGCCGTCTGCATGAAAAACGGGAACATTTACTGCTTCACACCCGGAAAGTTTCTGGCGTGTCTCGATGCGGAATCCGGGAAGCTCAAGTGGAGGAACACGGACAAGGATCTGCTCGAAGCTGTCGGCGCGAACGAGCGGGCTCAGCACTACGTCACCGGCTATGCGACGACCTGCTACATGAAGTGCAGCGACGATCACATTTTCTTCGCCGGACCTCAGCGAAAACAGATGGTCGTCGCGTCGGCTCACGACGGGAAACTGGCCTGGACCAACGAAACCGGCAACCTGCAGCTCGTGTTGAGGAAAGAGGGTGTCTACGCGGCGGGGCCTCAGAACACGACGGGCATGCGGCTCGACTATAAGACGGGCAACGTCCTGTCGAGCTTCCCCGGTCGACGCGCCTGCACTCGCGCGACCGGCTGTGTCGACAGCATTTTCTTTCGGGCGTCGGGCGGCACAGTGCGAGTCCTCACCGAGAACAATCAGGCAACTCATATCGCGCCGATGAGGCCACCCTGCCAGGACGGAGTCCTCATCGCCAACGGGCATCTTTACTGGGGCCCGTGGATGTGTGGTTGCCAGTTGTCACTTTACGGAAACATTGGCTTGAGGCCGGTGGGTGACGAGGATCCCAACGCACCGAAGCGCACCGACGACGACATTCAGCGAGCATCGCTCGTGACGCACGCGAAGCCTCCGATTCCGCGTCTGAAGATTGATCCGAACGACTGGGTCACGTACCGCGGTGGCAATGACCGCGCAGACACGACGGGTGTCAGCCTCGGCGGCGATGTCGAGCAATCATGGTCCGCGAACGTGACCAGCGGCGATTTGCCGACGGCTCCCGTCGCGGCTGGCGGGCTCGTCTTCGTCGCGGACCGCACCGGAACGGTGAAGGCATTCGACTCGAAGGGCGAACAACTTTGGAAAGCGTTTACTGCCGGGCCGGTCTATTACCCGCCGTCGGTTGCTCACGACCGCGTTTATGTCGGCTCGGCGGACGGACGCGTTTACGCGTTCGCGGCTGGGACCGGGACGCTGCTGTGGACGTTCCGGGTCGCTCCCGAAGATCGCTGGATTCGCGTTTACGACAAGCTCGTTTCTCGCTGGCCGGTTGCCGGCGGAGTCGTCGTCGAGAAGGACACGGTCTACGCGGCCGCCGGGATCACTCATTACGACGGCACGATCGTCGTCGCCCTCGACGCGGTCTCCGGCAGGATCAAAGCTCGCAACGCAGACTCGGGAACACTCGCCCCGGAAGTTGACGGCGGAATCAGCATGCAGGGCAACTTAACGATCGTTGATGGCGAACTGCGATTCCTCGGCGGCGGCGTTTACGAGACCGCCCGCTACAACCTGGAAACGCTCGAGTGCCGCAATGAGCCCAAAGTCCAGGTGACTTCGCAGTACCGCACGGCGTTTTATCCGTGGTACCCGGAGTACGGGAAGTATGTCTCGCTGGAGTACAAGTGCGAGGACGGTAACACGCTGTCCGCCGATGCCGCGTACGAAGGCAGTGCCTTCGGAAATCTCGCACTCGAAACTCCGCCGCCGAAAGGCACGCCGCCTCTCGTCAAAGACGAGGCCCGTGAATTTCTTCGTCGTCGAGGCCGCGATCCGGGACCAAAGCACGTCTGGCGAGACGGTACCGACCGTCGCTTCACCAGCTTCGTCGTCTCGGGAGACACACTGCTCGCGACCGGCCACACCGACAACTCACCCGACGAGCCGTTCCTGGTCGCGATCAACGTCAAAAATGGCCAGGACCTGTGGAAGAAAAGTCTCCCCGCCGATGTCGTCAAAGGCGGCACGGCGGTAGATTCGAAAGGCCGCATTTTCGTCAGCCTTGAGAACGGCCAACTGCTGAGTTTTTCACCGGCGAACAAGTAAGGCCCCACAGCGGGCCGTTGAAAAATAGCGGTACGGCGCAAGAGTTCTGCTGATAGTCGCCATTCGCTCCGTGAAAGTAGCGCCACTTTCACGGAGTGAAAGACGACATTCAGCGATCAGCCCACACAACTCTGGGGCCATTCGGCTCGCGCCGTGCCGCTACTTCTTCTTCGATCGACGGAAAGCAGCCCGACCTAAGGAGAATCCTCTGCAACCGGCTGCTGTGTCGCTCCGTCTGCAACGTCAGTTTCCCAGGCCTCGAGGGCTGCACGCAGCCTGGCAACCCGGTCCTGCTCCGCCCCTGCCAGGTTCGTTGTCTCGCCGATGTCCTTCGACAGATCGTACAGGCCGGCCCCTTTGCTCCCTTTCCCGTTGACGATCAACTTCCACTGGCCGTCGCGAATGGCCTCACCATTCCAGACGAGCTGCCGATCTCCGAGGGACTTCTTTCCCGTCAGCGTCGGCAGAAGGCTGACTCCATCCAGCTTGTGCCCCTTCGGAACGGCCACGCCCGCCGCGTCCGCCGCGTCCAGCAGCGTCGGCATCACGTCCAGAGAGATTGCAAGGTCGTCGTTTTTTGAACCCGATTTGATTCGGCCAGGCCAGCGAGCGATACAGGGCACGCGGTGGCCGCCTTCCCAGTTGGATCCCTTCGAACCTCGCAGCGGTCCGTTATCGCCGTTCTGGTTGGCTCCGTTGTCAGAAAAGAAAAGCACGAGCGTGTTTTCGGCAAGGCCCTGTGTCTTCAGCTCTGCCATCACCTCGCCAACGCCCTTGTCCATTTCCTCGACCATCTCGCGGTAGGCTTTGCGGACGTCCTGGCGAGAGCCCGCAGTTTTTTTCACGCTGCCGACGGCTCGCTCAGCGGAATCGTTCGGCCCCTGGTACGGGTAGTGAGGTGCCTCGTGCGGAAGGTACAGACAGAACGGTTTGTCCTTGTGGCTCCGGATAAAACTGACCGCGTGCTGAGTGATCAGGCGCGTCACGTAGCCCTCTTCCTGAGCGTGCTGATCCTGGTGCCACCAGTCGTAGTTGCCGGCCTGATCCACGTGCGAGAAGAAATCCACATTGCCGCTGACGTAACCCCGGAACTGGTCGAACCCGTGGTGGATCGGGTTGTACTTTTTCAAATAGCCAAGATGCCACTTCCCGAACATCCCCGTTGAATAGCCCGCATCCTTGAGCAACTCCGCAAACGTGACTTCGCTCGCCTGCAGCCCGTGCAGATGTTCCTCGCGCTGCGGATCGGCGAAGACGACTCCGGGAATCCCCGCCCGCTGCTGGTACCTCCCCGTCATCAACCCCGCGCGAGTCGGGCTGCAAACATTGCCGCTGGAATGAAAATCCGAAAACTGCATCCCCTCTGCGGCAAGCTGCTCCAGGTGCGGCACCTTGATCCAGCCGCCGTACGGACTGAGATCTCCATACCCAAGATCATCGGCCATGATCACAACGAAGTTAGGCCGACGAACCACATCGGCAGCGACAGCCCGCACCTGGAAGCCAGCCAGAAGG
>JAQBVJ010000161.1 GCA_027623235.1 Planctomycetota bacterium | reverse complement strand
GATTCCCATCTGGTTGAGGAGTCTTTTCAATCACAGCGTCTCTGAGAATGCCGATTTAATTTCGCCGCCGTCCCTAATTGCGGCGGACCGGGTCGATGGACTCGGACGGGTCCCAGCCGGCGACGGCGGCTTCGGGGGCGAGGACGTAGATCTCGACGCGGCGGTTCTGACCTCGGTTTTTCGGGTCCGTATTCGGAGCCACCGGCTGGTACATGCTGTAGCCAGAGACGCCCATGCGGGACGGCTTGAGGCCTCTTGTTTCAAGCGTCTTCACCACCGAAATAGCTCGGTGAGCGGACAGGTCCCAGTTGGAAGGATGCAGCTTTGCGGTCCTCGATGAGATGCGCTGATCGTCGGTGTGGCCGACGACGAGGATGCTCAGACGACGGGCCTCGCCTTCGTTCATGATCTTCGCGAATTCTTCCAGGATGGGTGAAACGCCTTGCTTCACGACGGAGCTTCCCGAGTCAAACACGATGTCTGCTGAGAATTTGCTGACGCCGGTGTCGGGGTCAAAACTGAAGCCTGGAAAACGCTTTTCGAGATCCTGGAATCGCCTCGTTGCCGATTCGGGCAGAGGGTTCTGGATGTTTCTGGTGAGGCTGAAAATCTTGCCTTTGAGAGCTTCCCGCTCATTCTCGAGATTGCCGAGCCGCTGGTCGGCGATGCCGAGCCGGTCTTGAAATTCGGCTTTTTCGTGGGCGAGCCTCTGCTGCTCCAACCGCAGTTCCGCGGCCTGTTGAGCCATCGCGTCTCGCTCGGCCTGCAGTTGCTTTGTTTGTGCGTGGTAATTTTGAAGCTGCAACTGGCTGGACCTCAACCAGGTGCCTGGTACGGCGTTACAGCCGGACTGAGTGACCGCGAGTGCTCCCGCAGCAAGCACCAGCGAAAGGCGGATGGAAGAACACATGACTAGGCTCCTGTGCGAACCGTCGGCTGAAAGGTGGGCAGAGTGCTTTTCCACAAACGATGTCAGTTTCGTCACGAAACCATGCAGCCACGACGGCTGTGCCCGGCCCGGTGTCGGCAACGAAAAATCGGAAAAGGCTGATCTGGGGGGGGTGAAGTGTTGCCGGAGAATCGAGCCTGCGGGAAAGGCTCACCCGACACGAGACTGGAAAGTGAAGTGATGGAATCAGGAAATGATTCCGGGGAGGGTCGCGGGTTATACCGATGAGCGGGAAACCGGCAAAGACCAGTTTGTGACCGCGACAACTCGTGTCCAGCCACTCAGAAGGTGACCAGATCTACAGAAAGTCGTGTCAGGCAAGAATGCCTTGAATCAGCTTGCCGTGGACATCGGTCAGACGCATGTCTCGGCCACTGAAGCGGAACGTGGTTTTCTCGTGGTCGAGCCCAAGCAGGTGCAGAATCGTCGCGTGGAGATCGTGGATGTCGTGCCGGTTTTCGATTGCCTTGTAGCCAAACTCGTCGGTGGCTCCGTAAACCGTGCCGCCCTTAATTCCGCCTCCGGCCATCCACAATGAAAAGCCCCAGGGGTTGTGATCGCGACCGTTGGATCCCTGAGCAAACGGCGTGCGTCCGAACTCGCCGGACCAGACGACGAGCGTGTCGTCGAAGAGGCCTCGTTCTTTGAGGTCCGCCAGGAATGCTCCAATTCCCTGGTCGACGGCCAGGGCGTTGTCCTTATGACCCTTGGTCAGATTGCCGTGCTGATCCCAGCGGTCGTGGCCGACGGCCGGGCAGGTCAGTTCGAGGAAACGAACTCCCTTTTCGATCAGACGCCGCGCGAGCAGACACTGCCGGCCAAAGCTCGCCGTGCCTTTGGACTGTTCCTGCAGGCCGTACGCCTTCTGAGTCGCCTCGGTCTCGTTACTGAAATCGGTGAGTTCCGGCACGACCGTCTGCATCCGATACGCGAGTTCGTAATTGGCGATGGCCGATTCGAGTGCGTCCACATTGTTGAGCCGATCGGCTTCGGCCCGGTCCAGCTTCTTCAGCAGAGCCAGCTTGTTCCGCTGCAGTTTGTCCGAGGCCTCGGTGCGGTCGACATAAGCGACGGCCGCTCCACTGGGGTTGAAGACGGAGCCCTGATACGTCGCCGGCAGGAAGCCACTGTTAAAACAGTCGAGCCCACCCGGCGGAATCAAGCCACCGTTGAGCACGATGAACGCCGGCAGATCCTGGCACTCACTGCCGAGCCCGTACGCGGCCCAGGCACCCATGCTCGGCCGGCCCTGAATGCCGACTCCCGTGTGCAGAAAGTAATTCGCGTTGGTGTGCTCGGAAAAGTTGGACGTCATCGACCGGATCACGGCCAGATCGTCGACATGTTTCGCGACGTGCGGAAACAGATCGCTGCACGGCGTCCCGCTCTCACCATGCTGAGCGAACTTGTACGGCGACCCGAACGTCGTGCCGATATTGTTGAACTGAGTCGGCTCAATCTTCATCGAGAACGGTTTGCCGTTCCGTTCGGTGAGCAGCGGCTTCGGATCCCACGTGTCAACCTGGGACGGTCCTCCGTCCATGTAGAGGTACACAACGTGCTTGACCTTCGGCGCGTGGTGAGTCGGCTTGACGGCGAAGGGATTCTTCGAAACAGCACCCGGTGCCGTGTTCCCATCGTCGGCCAGCATCGCGGAGAGCGCGACGGCTCCGAAACCGCAGGCCGACTGACGAAGAAAATCCCGCCTTGAGAGGGGGCTCGGCTGAATTCGCTGGCAGGGAAACATCTCAATCCTCGAAGAACATTAGGCCGTGGCCGGAATTTCATCCGTCGCCAGGATTGGTGCATTCCGTGTCCGGGCTCGAAGCCGGTGACGAACAAACGCAATCGTGAACGACAACAGTGAGAGAATAAGAACACCACACCAGTACGGCACTCCGTAGACGTCCATCGGCGTCGTGGTCATCAACATTGTGCCGGCTTTTACTACCTTGTCTGGTGACGTGAACACAGTATCGGCTCTGACAAGAGTGAACGGCGAAGTCCACTTGCCTCGAACACGCTCGAAGCCGAGAAATTCAGAGTGGGAGTTGATTCGCATGCCCGGCCAGGTGACGAGGTCCGAATCGACTGGATGGAGATCATAAATAATCTTTAGCTCTTCTTGTCTCCACCAGTTGTGGTTCTGAACGAGGTAGAGTGTGCCGTTGTGCGAAAGGACCCAGTTATGCTCCGTTCCTTCGGCCCAGACAGCTTCAACCATAATGAAATAACTGAAAACCCAGATGCAGATGCCTGCAACGGGAGCGACAAACGTAACCCACAGAGCAACTGTCAAAAGAGATTTGTTCTTCATCACTGAAAATCCTCCGGCATCTCAGATCTTACCAGAGGGGCGTACTCCTTCGCCCTGCATTTTCAGACGGCTGTCTCCGAGTTCCTTTCTCGCGGCGTCGGCGAGTTTTTTCAGACGCTCGACGACTTCCGGGTACTGCCCGACGACGTTTTTTGACTCGCTGATGTCCGCGTCGAGGTCGAACAGTTCCAGGCCGGTTCGCTTCTGGGTGTACGGTCCGGGGAGGCCGTCCTGGCCGGGCTCGCCCTGCAGCGAGCGGTAGGCGTGCGGGAAGTGCAGCTTCCACTTACCCGAGCGGACAGCCTGCAGCTCGCGGCCGTAGTACATGTAGTAGCCGTCTTTGTCGTGTGGTGAGGTCGCGCCTTCTTTGCCCGAGAGAAGAGGCCAGATGTCGAGGCCGTCGATCGTGTGTTCTGGCAGTTTTGCTCCGGCGAGCTTCGCGAGAGTGGGCAGAATGTCGATCGTCGCGGCGACTTCTTTGGACTCCAGGCCGGCGGGGATTTTACCTGGCCAGCGTGCGACGAAGGGCTCGCGGCAGCCGCCGTCCCACATCGTGCCTTTGCCTTCTCTAAGAGGCAGAGCCGAGCCACCGTGGTTTCCGTACGACAGCCACGGTCCGTTGTCAGACGTGTAAATGACCATCGTGTTCTCATCGAGGCCGTTCTTCTTGAGCGTCTCGAGAATCTGCCCGACCGACCAGTCGATCTCCATGATGACGTCGCCGTACAGGCCGCGTTTCGACTTGCCTTTGAACTTGTCGCTGACGTACAGCGGAACGTGCGGCATCGAGTGCGGCACGTAGAGGAAGAACGGGTTGTCTTTGTTCTTCTCGATAAACTTGACGGCGTGCTCGGTGTACCACGTGGTGAGCTGCGTCTGATCCTCGGGCGTCACGGGAACTTTGATCGTCTTGTTGCCCTCGACGAGAGGCAGATGCGGCCACCTCTTCAGCCGCTCCTCTATCGGCAGGTGCAGTACGTTGGGGTGGTACGGCCACATGTCGTTCGAGTAGGGCAGGCCGAAGTACTCGTCGAAGCCGTGCTGCAGTGGCAGAAATTTCTCGTGATGACCCAGGTGCCATTTGCCGAAGATCGCTGTCGAGTAGCCGCGCTGTTTGAGGACTTCGGCGATCGTCATCTCGCCATTGCTGATGCCGATCGGAGAGCTCGGCCCGAGCGCTCCGAGGATCCCGACCCGCACGTTGTAGCAGCCGGTCAGAAGAGCCGTCCTCGACGCCGAGCAGACCGCCTGCGACACGTAAAAGTTTGTAAAGCGAGCTCCCTCTCTGGCCATGCGGTCGATGTTGGGAGTCTCGATGTCCGGCGAACCAAAGCAGCCAAGGTCCTGGTAGCCCTGGTCGTCAGCAAACACGACGACGAAGTTCGGCCGGCTCGCGTCGGCTGCCTGAAGTGGCGTTCCGGGTTCGCTCAGAGTGGTGACTGCCAGGGCGGCGACAACGGCAAGAAAAAGCTGGTTGCTCATCGGGGGATCCTTTTCGCGACTGCCGAACGATTGAACGAAGGCATCCTGGCGGTGCCGGAAAAGGCAGTCAAACTCGGGTCGAGGCAGTCGCTCTGAAGTCGGTAACGGCCTTGCCGGTTGCTCCGACCTGTTGCAGGCAGGCAGCAATTTGTACCCCGGATGACGCAATGTCAGGCGTTGGCAAAGCAGACCTCGGCAGAGCCCCCTTCAGCACAGCCCGTCGCTCGGCTTGCCCAACCTGTTGCTCAGCCTGCCTTTGGGGCGAGCTCCAGAATTCTGATGAAAGACGAATTCTCGACTCGCTGGAATAAAGAAAACGTGCCGATGTCTGGAATGCGGGTTGCTTGAGGTACACTTCCGGAACCCGTGGGAACTCGCGGATGCCGCGTGACGACGGAAAGTCAGCTTATGCCGGAGGTTAAGTCCGCCATCTCCGGGTTCTTTGAGCGGTTTTCCTTTGACCACGAGTTCCGCTCGCGGATAGAGTCATACACTTCTGGACAAGGTGGGGTCACTCCGCCAGCCCTGACTTTAACCAAGGTGACTTATGCGTCAGTTCATTTTCGGCTTTCTAACATTGACATTCGCGCTGGTCTCGACGGCTCAGGCGCAGTTTGGTGCATCCGTCCCGCGTGACATCGAGTTCTTTGATCCGACCTCGGATGACTCACTTCCAGATCGCCTGGATGAGATTGTTCTGCCGCGAGTTCAGTTCATTTTCGACGAACTGCTCGACCCGCAGCGATTGTCACTGATCGAATTCGTGACGACTGACAACGTCAATGACATGCGGCTGAATGCGGCAACTCGAAGCGTGATCCGCAATCACATTATTGCGATGCAGCAGGTCGAGCTGGCGATCCAGTTTCTCCAGGCGAATCGCGATCAGATCATTTCCGGAGGAAGCCAGCAGTTCAACAGCGTCTTCGGGACGGTGGGAATGGCTGAGACCGTTGCCGTTCTCGCGCCGGCTCCGCTTGCAGGAACAGCCAGCCTGCAGATCGGAATGAACATGCTGACGTTGAGATTCCAACAGGCTGCCGGTGGCAACGCCGGTGGAGCGACGGCAGGGCCCAACGTTTCCAGTCAGGTCAAAGCTGGCGATGTGTTGTTTGTCGAGGACCCCGCAGACGCGCCGATGGTGAACGGCTTGCTCGAAATCTCGACACGAAGCCAGACGGACGGAATTCTGGTCCGAGTTCTTCGCGTGATGGGGAACGACCCGGCAACGGCTGCTGCGAACGCAGGAGGAGGTGGAGGAGGAGGAGGAGGAGGCAACAACAACATGCAGGAGCTGATCCTCGATCCACAATTCGGCAGTGCTGCCAGCACGATGACAGCTTTTGCCAACGCCCGCGTGTTTCGCGTGATTCGGTTTGAGGAGCAGGTTGATACGACACGCTATGAAACCGTCGTCGCGACCTTTCAGGCGATGCGGGATTCACTGAAGGGGCTTGACCCGGCCCTGGCGTTGACCCCTTCTCAGCAACAGGCGCTGGTCACACCGATTGCCTACAACCGACGCTTTACCGACATCAACTCCGTGTGGGCACCCGGCGTGGCTGAGTTCACTCAGTTGAACCAGACGGTCTCTGACTTCATGAGCAGCCGTCATCCAACGGGACTGGCGACAACGAGAGGCGCGGACCGACTCGTCCGACAGGCTGGCTTCTCGAATTCAGACTCGCATTACCATATCGATCGCCTGGAAGACCAGGGCAACTTCGAGCCGACAGACTTCCAGATGAACTCGACTTTTCCGCTGTTGTGGACGGAAGACAATGTGCAGCCACGAAACTTCACAAATAACCAGTTTATTCTTGGTTCAAGCCCGCTCGATGGGGGGGCCTTCTTTAATGATCAGCAGACGATTTTCGGCTCACCGGATGATCCCTGGACACAGTACCTCGGACGTGCCTTTTTCGATGAGACTCGGAATCACGTGTCGGACTTCTTCGATGATTCTATCGCTGGTTCAGGTCTTGGGATGGGAATTCGTGATGCTCAGCGTCCAGCCCGTTCCCAGAACTTTCTGACGGACCCGATCGTCGTTGGAAACACAACGGTCAATGTACGGCGTCGAGAAAGCTCGATCCTGCCAGAATCCGCGACTGACTCGAATACTCAACGAACGGAATTCCGCCGGTGGCAGATGATTCTTGAGTCGTTCGGAGAGTATTCAACGGACCTGACACTGAATAACAACGCCGCGGTTGGTCTGGTCGGCATTTCCAGCCTGTTCGGAGGATTCGCCCCGGGAGATCTTTCGGCGAAGGACTCGGGTAACTTCGCGAGATTTGCTGCCCTTCTCGGAGGGGGTTCGCTTTCGAAGATCGATGTCCGGCGGATCGAGCCCTTTGGCAAGCGAGGCTCCGCGGGCTTCAACCCGGTTGTTTCCCCATTCTGACGGCGGCTCAGCCTGTGTGCTGAGACTGAAGATTCAAGCGAGCTTCGGCAAATGGCCGGAGTTCGCTTTTTTTTTGCGTGAGGCAGCCGGGAGATCTCGACGACTGACGACAGGTCCGCGAATAAAAGGTTGCATTCGGGAGGGCGAAGCTGCTGCTGTAAACATCTTGACCATAGGCGGATTTCCGAGAAATCCGCCTACGGCTCTGGCAGAGCAAAAGTGGGGTAAGCATCCTGCTCGCCGAAGTTCCGTGCCGAACATCGCAAGCTGGAAGCTTACGCCACTGAAACTGCGACCCGTCAATTCAGCCCTGACAAAGCACGACACACGTCTGCAGCGGTGGAGCGAAACTCCTGTTGAGCCGCGGGCGAGTTCGGGATGCAGTCGGCTCGGCGAGAATCCTCGCCTTCCCGCAATACCTACGCCGCGTCTTTCGCGTCGTCGTGGTGTGAGAACGATTCGCGGGACTGGATAATCGATGTCGCGTCGAATCGCTGGCCGAAGTAGTGCTTCTGAGCGTCCGGGTCGGAGAGCACCGTTTCCGCGTTACCACTCACCAGAACTTTGCCCTGGTAGATCACGTAATTCCGATCGGTGATCGTCAGTGTTTCCCGCTCGCGATGATCGACCAGCAGGATTGAGATTCCGTTGTCGCGCAGGTTGCCAATAATGTCCTGGATGCTGTGAATTGTGACCGGGTCGATGCCGGTAAACGGTTCATCGAGCAGAATCAGCACCGGGTCCGTTGCAAGGCAGCGGGCGATTTCCAGTCGGCGTTTCTCTCCACCGGACATCGTGTGTGAAATCTGTTTCCGCTTGTCAGTCAGGCCGAACTGTTCGAGCAGATGGCTGGTTTTGTCTTTCCGCTCGCCGCGGGAAAGTGGCAGATACTCCAGCACGGCGAGGATATTTTTCTCGACCGACAGCTTCGTGAAAATGCTGTGGTCCTGAGGGAGGTAGCCCATGCCCGCCTGAGCTCGACGGTACATCGGCCATCGCGAGACGTCGTTGCCGTTGAGAAAGACTCGGCCTTCCGTCGGCGCGACCATGCCGCAGGTCATGTTGAAGGTTGTTGTCTTGCCGGCTCCGTTCGGGCCGAGAAGTCCGACGATCTCGCCGGCAGTCACCTGAAAGCTGACGCCGTCGACCGCCCGCTTGCCTCCGGGGTAATCCTTCACGAGGCCGCGGCATTCCAGCAGCGGTGCATCGGCCTGCAGTTCCGCGACGGTCTTTGGTCGCTCGGCCTGAACCTTCGGCGAAGTCTGTGTGGTGGCGTCAGTCTTTTCAGCCATGAGTCGCCCTCCCTGACGAAACACGGAATGCGGATTCCAAAGCGACGAGTGTAGCACGCAGCCGGAATTGCGAGGAGACGGGTTCCCTCCTCGCTCCCTCGCGGCTACCGGATGCGCTTCATCCCGAAAAAGTCCGGATAGAACGGAAACCGGTTATCGACATAGTCGGTCTTGATCACACCGTTCGGGGTGAGTTCCTGGTGATAGCCGCTCCACACGAGATTTGCGTATCCCTGCCCGTCATTCATGAATGGTCTGGCATGCGGCCAGTAAATGTAAAACGCTTTGCCGACGAGAGCGGACCGAGGCACAGCGTGGCGGCGAGCGGCTCGTCGAGTGTTCGGCCAGACGCGACTGTCCTGACTCCGCGGCGAATTGTCACCGAGCATCAGGTACTCGTCCTCGTCCAGATCGAGTCTGCCATTCCCGTTGAAGTCCTCTCCGTCATCGAGTTGCCCGTTCTCGTTGAGGTCCTCAAACTTCGCCAGCGTGAACCGTGCATCGCGATGCCGGCCCGTGTAGAGCCGCGCCCACTCTTCGGGGTTGGTGAGGTGCCGCCTCAGTTCATCCGGGTCGGGATGTTCATCATCGCTGCGCCAGTGAAAATGGTCGTCGTCGTCGTTGTCGATCCGGCTCGCCCGGTAATACGTGTCCCGCTCGATGAACAGATTGGAAACGCGAACGCCGAGTCCCTGGCCGGCGATTCCCACGGGGATCAGATCTTCGTCGATCGGGTGCGGAGCAATCGAATCGTCGAGCGGGTACGAAGCCGCCTCGCCAAAGTCGACCAGTGAGTCGTCGATCCACAGACACAGTCGCGCATCGACATTCGCGAAACGAATGTCATAGGAGTCGGCACCCGCCAGATTCGTTTGCGCCTCGGCGATCACTTTTTCTTCGCCGTTGAACAGCCTCTCGACCGAGATCAGCTTCGCCTTTCCGGTCGCGACGTCGATCCGGCAGCGGTAACAGCGTACGCCTTCGTTGAGTTCCACGAGAAGTTCGCCCGTCGCGTCGAGAATTTCTGCTGTGAACGAGACGGTCAGATCGCTCACCCAGAAGTAATCGTCGCGCGGGTCACCATTGCCACCGGTATAGCTGTTGTAGCCACAGAAATCCGTGATGAGCTGAGCTCGCGGGCCGACCGGATCCTGCATCGCAAAATGAAGCGGTTCCGGCTGAAACTCCGTTGTGACCTGCTCCCAGTCGCTCGTCGTCGGAACGATGTGGCGGTAACGAATCCACTTGAGCGAATTCTGGCCGGCGTTCAGACGGAACGAGTGAGTCCCCGGCTCCTCTTCCCACCCGGAGGTGTCCTCACTCCATCCGGCGACGGGGCCCAGAACGAGTTGCTTCCTTTGAGCCTGCGCGGCGACCTCACCGGTTTTTGCCACAGCCGCCCAGCGTTTCGGCCAGCCGGACTCGTGCAGCAATGTCTCCGGATGGTTGTTGTCATAAACCGGAAGCTGCAGCACCTTCTGACGACTCGGCGGTTTGCGGAGCGTTGTCCAGGTGCGGTCTTTTTCGATGCGGTAAACATCGCCGCGTCGGATGGCGATCGTCTCGCCCGGCAGGCCGACCATTCGCTTGATGTAATTCGTCGTGGGGTGCTCGGGGTATTTGAAAACGGGAACATCCCACCGTTCGGGGTCGCCGAATTCGTAGGGGAACTTCGTCACGAGAATTCGGTCACCTTTGAAGACGGCGAGGTCTTTGACCGGGTTCTCGAACCGGCAGTTTGGACACAGGGCCGTTCGGATTCTTCGACCGGAATTGAAATAGCCCGTTGAGTCATCGATCTCGTCGCTGGCCCCGAAGGCGAAGTGAAAATGGCACATTTCGCAGGTGGCTTCTTTGTGGCGACCCAACAGTGTCGGGGCCATCGAGCCGGTCGGGATGACAAAGGCTTCCGCCTCAAACGCGCGAAACAGAAAGGCGAGGACGAAAGCGACGACGATGGACTCAAACGTCTCTCGGCCGTTTTCCTGGTTGCCGTATTTCGCGGGAGAAGGCTTTTCCTTGTCCGACTTCTTTTCCGACTTCTTTTTCGAATCGTCCTTCGCAGACGCGTCTTTCGACTTACCCGATGTGGGTTTGTCAGTTTTTTTTTCCGTCTTTGCCATGTTGATTTCGTCTCGAACTCCAGGCTGTGAGGCCTGGCAGAATGCTGCCTGCAGGAAGGTGAACCTCGAACGAAACGGAAATCACGGAATGCGGTTCTGTTTTCCGTTTCTTCCGTACTTTCCGTACTTTCCGTGGTTCCTCAATCCGCGTGAGGGACGGTGTCTTTTACCTGACCGTCGCTGGATCGGTTTCACAAACCGACCGTACATCGCGGAAGCGCGGAATCAGCGAATGTAGCGGATGCGGGAGAAGTCAGGTACCCGGAAGAACCATTCGCGACCGCCGATTCGAATGCGGCCCGGCTTCGACGGCAGATGCACGACGATCGGCTTGCCGACGATGAGGTGCCGCGGGACGACCGGGTCGCGCCAGCCGCGGCTGTCGAGCGACACCGGGCTGTTATCGCCCAGGAAAAAGAACTCGTCATCGCCCAGTGGATACGGTTTCCCGACGGCGTGCGAACCCTGAGCCGATGTGTAGTGAACGTCGCGGTAGATCGTCAGATTGCGAACTAGAAATGTCCCGTTCCGGCCTCCGAAATGAACGCGGCTCGGTGTCGAACTCTCGTCGGCCTCATGCCGGAACGAGGCTGTCTGCTCGATCACTCCCGTCGCCGCCGCATCGCCCGGACGATACCCGGCGACAGTGTCCGACTCAGAGGACAGTGTCCCGGGCGGTTTCTGCTGCGGAATGACTCCCGCCGTTTCGAACGGTTGTTCGATGAGCGAGTGGCCGTTGATTGCGACGCAGAGCTGGTAGTCAAAGCAGCTGACTTCGAGGTCCACTTCCGGCGTCATCCACTCACCCCGCAACGGGATGGAGGCGTGCGGTTTAAAAGTCGGATCGTCGAACGGCCGGTCGAGTTGACCGTCCGGCAGGACCCACGCGTCGAGCCGTGCTCGATCGACGTCGAGAACGCAGACGCCCCAGCGATCGCGGTTGTGGACGACGACTGAAAACTGACCGGTCTTCCCAAGTTGGACTTTGCCGTTCCACATCAGATCGTGCACGGTCGATTCACCGCGCGACCCGCTGACCCGGTTGTACCCGTACCGGTCGCTGATCGGAGCCGGAGTGACGTCGACCGGATCGACCGAATTATTGACGACGGCGTTGCGGTCGACGTGGCGAGGCCAGTGCAGATAGTGGCACCAGTTCCAGTCATCGGTTTCCTTGACCGGCGTTGAAACAAACGGTCGCTCTGGAACCGTCTCGGCAGCAGCCAGCACACCGGACCGACCTGGGAGACGTACTGCGGAGGCTTCTTCGCTGGCAGTCTCGGCACCGTGCCCCAGAACGAAGCTGCGACCACTGCGGCTCCACTGGCCGTCCGCGAGCCATCGCGGCAGCCAGTCGTCTGCCTTCGCCGGATGATCGTGATCAAAAACGGCAATCCGAGTCGCACGCTGAATGGAAATCGGTTTCCTCGACAGGCGACCGTTGATCAGCACGTCTCCGTCCAGAACCTCAATCGTCTCGCCCGGCAGCCCGGTGACACGTTTGACGTAAGCCTGCGTCGGATTGTTCGGGTTGAGGAAAACGACGATCTCCCACCGCAGCGGGTCGCGGTTCAGGTACGCGTACTTGAAGACGAGCAACTGGTCGCCGTCGTTTCGTGGAATCTTCGAAACGTCGATCCGATTCTCACCACAGTTCGGACAGCGGGCGAGCTGCGATGTCGGCACCGCCTGATCGAACGCTGTCCCGAATGTGAATTCGTAGTCACAGTCCGGGCACTGAATCCGCTTGTGATACCCGAGCAGATGAGGCGCCATCGACCCTGTCGAGATGATGTATCCCTCCAGAATAAACGCCCGGAAAAAGATGACGGCCATCGCCAGGCAGGTCACCGATTCCAGCAGTTGCCGAAGCAGACTCTCGCGACGACCGGGTTCTTCGGCCGGCTTCTCGCCCGGCAGTTGACCATACGGCGCAGCATCACCCGCGGGAGACGGCAGACCGGCGGGAGATGCGGGCAGACTGAGCGGCACGAGCGGTTCCGGCGAGAGGATTTGGCGTGAACTGGCAGGTCGATCCAGTTGAATTGAAACTTCGGATTGTAGCCAGGACGCCACGCCGATCGGAACTCGTCTTTACCATCTGGCGCGAATCCGCAAATTGTGCCGACTCGCCACCTGCCAGGTCGGCAATTCTTCCGGGCCGAGCCCGTCGAAAAACACACATGCCGCACTGAGGAGCAAAACGGCGACGATCCGACCCTGGGGTTCAAGGAGTTTCGCAGGCGTGAGACCGACGCTTCGCTTGATCCGGCATGATTCATGCTCAAGGTTTGCTCGGTTTTCGTCCGTCGATACTTCTGAAAGCTCCCAGACTTCCACTCTCACTTCCGGGCAAATAAAAGGCTCGAACATCTCATTCGAGCAACAAGAACAAAAGCTTGGAAGTCGACTCGCCTACGTCACACGTGTTTCCAATCCACTGGTCTTACCCATCATTGAGGAGAAGCTGTCCCATTTGTTGATCGCACTTACGCATTGACGGAATGATCTCCGCAAACCACTTGCCAAGCGATTCTTCTAGCTCTTCTGTCGACCTTTATGTTCTACTCCGCAATTTACATGCGGAGCACTTCTAGATGAATTTCGTCGATCGGCTACGTGCCCTTCGCAAATACTTATGAGATCGAATAATTTGAGACCATTCAGTTGTTCCAGTCAGTGATCTTCAAGATTGCGATCCACATTACGGCCGTTCCATTCGCGTTCGTGTTCGCGACATGGCCGACGTGTTCTTTGGCGGATGTCATTCGGCATTTGTTGCATGGCCTTGAATAAACGGACAGTTAACCGGGCGGCTGCGTGAGAATCCCTGGATCGGCGGCGTCTGCTGCTTTCGTTGAATGCTTTGTCCGTCGTGTTTTGTAACGAGGCCGATCTGACTGTTGCTGTTCGGCCTGAAGGCGGTCGACCAATGCGTCGAGAGTTCCGCCAGCGTCATGCAGCAGTTTTTCACGGACTGCGTGCAGGTCATCCAGAATGGGATTCATCGTCGTCGTCTCCGCCAAGGAATTCGGCAGGCGTACAGATCAGGAGCTGGCCGAACCCGCGTTCACCCAGCAATTGGTAAATGCGGGGAAGCTCGTAGGGCCAGCGCGCACTCTGGGGTAAATAGCAGATCTGGGACGAGGCAGACTGTCTGTCCAAGTGCGACCTGATGTGTTCGCATGGTTCACGTG
>JAQBVJ010000160.1 GCA_027623235.1 Planctomycetota bacterium | reverse complement strand
TCGATTGAGGACAACGAAAACGCTCTAAAGCGTGGCAGTTCAAGGACTAAGTGTGCGCTGGCCCTGCCACACTTCCCGACCTTTTTCATACACAAGATCGCTCAGAGGTGCTTCGACATTGAATGAGGATTCCACAGCATGTGTAGACACTCAAGCTCTGTGGCTGGCGTCGCGGACATTTCTGCGGCAACTCTTCACGCGACAATCTTGTCCAGGGGACAACCTCCGATCCGCTCAGTTCCAGGCGAATGATGATAATTGTCGCGCTTGCTGTAACGACTTCACCATGACCTGAAACTGTCTGCGCAGTTTCCTGTGTTCAGAGATTCTCGCGATGGAATTGATCAAGTCTTCATCTGAGCGACCCGACTCGTTATTTGACGGTTGCGTTGCCTGCGGAAAGCCGGAACTGCTCGCCAGCCATTCTCAGAACGCGATCGTTACACCGCCCGCCTGCTCGTTGGACTGCCGCTGTCAAATTGTCAGCGTCCTTCGGGAAATGACGACGTTTGTCGAGTGGCTGGGGTCATCCACCGCCTCCGTCAGGTTCTTCGATGACCATGTTGCCGTGGATGTCGCTGACGCCGATTTTACGGCCGTGTCACGTTTTATCGGGCCAGTCAAACACGGAAGTCCACCACTGACAGCATGGCCAAATCTGCTCGACGATGTTTTCACGCGTGCTCGCACATTGGGGCTGCAGGCACTGGAAGAACGCGCCGATGGATTGCGCAGTAGCGCAAAGTGGAAACCTAAGGACCAGAAAGACCATGCATTCTGGGAATCTCAAATTCTAAAGCGTACATCCAGTCTGCTCGAAAACCCGATCGCGTGTGCGGGCCTCGCGATGATGAGAGTTGGGAAACCCAGTCTGCAGTCCACACTGCTCAGCGAAACACGCCAGGATGGCATCCAGCCTCAATCCCTCAACCCGTTGAAATTCAATTTCAACGAACGAATCTCAGGGTTACTGACTGCGATTGGCGTCGACATTGAAGTTTGGAGTGAGCCAGACGAGTTGATTCTGAAGACGGCACGTTCACAGATCGCTGACCGTCACCCGGATCGTGGCGGAAAGGGATGGGATCTATCGAATGCCCGAGAGCTGCTCCAGCAGTTGAGAGTCGAGTTGCAGCGTCGACAAGACATGCGGGGCGAACACGTTTTTGGTTTGCCCGGTGCATTCTGCTACGACCGAGGAACTGCACCGTGGTTCAATCCACTTCCAGTCAGCAGTTCCTCGACATATCCAGCGGATAAGCATGGCCTCGGACGTTGATCACGCAGCAGGTGCATCGGTACGCCAATTCTTGTAATCCCTGCTGCTTAACCTTCGCGTCCGACGGTTCCAGCAGACTTCCGGAATAGAAAAGGGGTCAGGTCTGTTTTATTCGAAGCCCTTGGCAAATAGACTTCCTGAATGCCCCGAACAAAGCGTGTCTGTCCTGCCGGTGAGGTGTTTCATGTGCTCAACCGGTCTGTAGCGCGATTGACGATCTTTGAGAAGCCGGAGGACTACGACGCGTTTCTTCGTGTTCTGGAAGAGACCTGGGCGATTGTGCCGTTGCCGGTGTTTGCCATGGTGGTCATGCCGAATCACTGGCATTTTGTGGTGCGGCCGGACTCGGACAGTCAGGTGACCGATTTCTTTCGGCGGTTGACGGTGACTCACACGATGCGGTGGCATTCTCACTACCGGACCGGAGGCACGGGGCATCTCTACCAGGGCCGGTTCAAGTCCTTCCCGGTGCAGGACGACGAGCATCTGCTGACGGTCATGAGGTATGTCGAGCGGAACCCGTTGCGGGCGAATCTGGCTCCGGCCGCGGAAGAATGGAAATGGGGTTCCGCCTTCGCCCGTCAGCAGAAGTCATCCCGCCCCGACTGGCTGTCGGCTCCCGAGGAACCACCGCTGCCGCGTCAATGGCGAGCGTGGGTCAACAAGCCACAGACGGAAGCCGAGCTGACCGCACTGCGAAACTGCATTCGACGAGGTTCTCCCTTCGGCAGTGAAGCGTGGGCCAAGAGCAGCGTCCTCCGTCTCGGTCTGGAAAGCACACTTCGGCCACGCGGGCGGCCAAAGAAGCGACAGCACAAGGACGGAAAAGAATCCTGACTCCTGTAGTGCTTTTCCTTTTCTGCTCAAGCCGCCATTCTCCGGCCAGTGGTTGAGGGATAAGCGAGAGCCGCAGCCGAAAACAAAAGGCTGTGTGACTTCAGACAGGTGTTCGTGGCACCGGCGAAGGCCGGTCTGCTGCTTTCATTTTGTCAAACATTCATCCGTCTTGAGGCGGGACTACGAACTCATGCATCGAATTCTTGTCATCGGCGGCGGCTCAATCGGCGAGCGGCACACCCGCTGTTTTCAAAATACCGGCCGGGCGGACGTTTGCCTCTGCGAGGTGAGCGACGAGGTCCGCTCGCGGGTGGCCGACACTTACTCGCTGAGCGCTTCGTTCAAAACGCTGGACGATGCTCTCGCCGATCACGGATCGGGAAAACCGTTTGTCGCGGCGGTTGTGTGTACTCCGGCGCACCTTCACATCGCGATGGCGCGGCAACTGGCCGAGGCAGGCATCGGGCTGCTCATTGAGAAACCGCTCAGCACCAGTGAAGACGGCATCGAGGAACTGCGGTCGCTCGTCGAGGAAAACTCGCTCGCCGTTTCGGTCGCGTATGTCATGCGGCATCACCCGGCGTTTGCGGCGATGAAGGAAACGCTCGATACCGGGCGGTTCGGGCGACCTGTCCAGATCGTTTACACGGGCGGGCAGCACTTTCCGTTTTACCGGCCGGCCTATCGCGAGATTTATTACACGAAACGCGAGACCGGCGGCGGAGCCATTCAGGACGGGCTGACCCACACGATGAACACCGCCGAGTGGCTGCTGGGTCCGATCACGAAGCTCGTCTGCGATGCGGAGCACCTCGTGCTGGACGGCGTCGACGTCGAGGACACCGTCCACGTGATGACTCGGCAAACCGGGGCAGGGGAGAGCAGCATCCTCGGTTCGTTCAGCCTGAATCAGCATCAGCCGCCGAACGAATCCCGCATGACCGTGCTGTGCGAACAGGGAGCCGTCCGCGTCGAGGGTCTTCGCCTGTTGACGTGTACCGAACCGAATTCGGACTGGACCGTCGAAGAAGAATTTCATCTGGAGCGGGACGATCTGTTCGTCGCTCAGGCCAGCGCGTTCCTTGACCAGCTTGAGGGCAAGGCCGAGGCTGCCTGCACACTGGACGAAGCCCTGCAGACGTTGCGAGTCAACCTGGCCGAACTACGGTCGCTGGAAACACAAAAGTGGGAGACGCCTTCCGTTTAACGGCGAGCCGAAGGCGACCCTGATGGAAGCAGACAGAGTCAAACGGGAAGTCGCGACTGAGATTTGCAGTTCGGTTTTCGTCAGGCACAGCCTGACCTACGGAAATTGTGGAAAACGCCATGACCGATTCGAAGAAAGACGCCGTCGGAAAACTATTCGACCTGACCGGCAAGGTGGCGTTGATCACCGGCGGATCGGGGTATCTCGGTTCGTCGTTCGCGCGGATTCTGGCCGAGGCCGGGGCGAGCGTCGTCATCGGCAGCCGCAGCGAAGAGACCGCCACGCGAGTCGCCGGCGAACTGCCCTCGCCAGGCGGAGCGACTCATTATGGCGTGTCCCTCGATCAGCTCGACGAGGCTTCGTTGAATGCCGGCTTCGATGCGGCCGTTGAAGCGGCCGGCCAGGTCGACGTCCTCATTAATAACGGTCAGCAGGGCCACGCCCTCGACCTGACCGATGTCACCGGCGAAGCGTTTTCCAAAGACCTCCAGAATGCGACGGGGTATTTTCTGCTCGCGCGTCGGCTGCGGGACCACGTTGTCACGCGGGAAACAACCGCTTCCATCGTGATCATCGGGTCGATGTACGGCGTCGTCGGTTCTTACCCGGACGCCTATGACGGAGTCTGCGTCGCCAGCCCGGTTCAGTACCACACACTGAAAGGCGGCCTCATCCACATGACCCGCCACCTGGCCGTCTACTGGGCGAAGGATGGCGTGAGAGTCAACTGCCTCAGCCCCGGCCCGTTTCCCAATGAAAAAGCCCCGGCGGAAATGGTCGAGCGACTGAAAACGAAAAGCCCGATGGGACGTATGGGCCTCCCCGAAGAACTGCAGGGCGCTCTCCTCCTGTTTGCGAGCGACGCGGGAAGTTACATCACTGGCCAGAACCTGCTGGTCGACGGCGGCTGGACGGCGTGGTGAGTCCGATTGCCGGTGGCGGCTGGATCGTTCCAGGTGCCATCAGATGCCAGGGTTGGTGACCGTGAAACTGCTTCGAATGAAATCGAAGGAAACTCCATGAGACATCTTCCCTTCCTGCTCGTGCTGACGCTCTTCATCGGTCTTCTGGTTTCCTGCAGCGGTGAGGCGGCGAAGGCTCAAGAGGCAAAGTCAAAACGGCCCAACATTCTCTTCATTTACACCGACGACCACTCGTACCGCACGGTCGGTTGCTACCCGCAGGCCTATGACTGGGTGAGGACGCCGACGATTGACCGGCTGGCAAAGGAGGGAGTTCGCTTTGAATATGCCTACATCGGGACGTGGTGTATGCCGTCCCGCGCGACGCTGCTGACCGGTCATCATCAGTTCGGCGTCGAGTCGATGCGGATGGAGGGTGACTACCCCGGCAGTGCGTACGACCCGGCGAAGTGTCCGTTCTGGCCGAAGGTGTTTCGCGAACACGGATACCAGACAGCTCACATTGGCAAGTGGCACACGGGCATCGATACCGGCTTCGGCCGCGACTGGGATTTTCAGATCGTCTGGAACCGGCCGAAGCACACCGAGAACCACCAGAACTACTACTACGACCAGCCAATCACGTATCACGGCGGCGAAACGCGGACGATGAAGAATTACTCGACGGACCAGTACACCGACTGGGCGGTCGACTATCTCACAGGGAAAAACGTCGAGGGGCGAAAACGAGACGCCGACAAGCCGTTTTATTTGTGGATGTGCTACGGAGCCGTCCACAGTCCGTTCACTCCAGCCGACCGCCACATGGACGACTACCCCGGCATCACCGTGCCGACTCCGGCCGATGTGTTTCCGCCTCGCCCGGGCAAGCCGGACTGGTGTCAGAAAATCAACTTCTGGGAGCCTGGCAAAAACGGCGTGCCGATGTGGCAGGACCGAACTCAGTCATCCTGGGTGAGGCAGTATCACCAGGGAGTTCTCGCGATCGACGAGGCCGTCGCGCGGCTGCTGAAAACGCTCGACGAAACCGGAGACAAGGAAAACACGCTGATCATCTTCACGTCGGACCAGGGACACGGCTGGGGGCAGCACGGGTTCCGACACAAGGTGGCTCCGTACGACTCGACGATCCGCTCGCCTCTGATCATGAGCATGCCGGGCCGCGGAGTGGCTCAGGGCGAGACCTGTCCGACACCCGTCGCCGGCGTCGACATCGTCCCGACAATCTTCAGCTTCGCGGGACTCGAAAAGCCGTGGAAGATGCACGGCCACGACCTCACCCCGTTGCTGAAGAATCCGAAAGCCGACTGGCCTCACCAGATGATGCTCACCGCGACCGGCCGCAGTTACGGATCGGACACGCACACGATTCCCACCGGTGAGGACGTGCTGCACAACGGCGTGCCGTGGTACGTGATGACCAATGACGGCCGGTACAAGTACATCCGCCCGCTGGTCAGCGATCTGGAGGAACTGTACGACCTGCAGGAAGACCCCGAGGAAGTGACGAATCTGTCCGAGAAACCGGAGCACCAGAAGCGGCTGCGGCGACTCCGTGCGGCCGCGATCACTGAGCTGAAACGAACCGGCTCGGGCTTCGTCGACAACATGCCGAAGGTCCGCGGCGAGTAGCCCGCGAATCAGTGATCCCGGCAAGCGATTCCGCCTCAGCACGGATTCCGCCTCAGCACGGATTCCGCCTCAGCACAGCGGCCGGCCATCCTGCGAAGTTGTTACCAGCGGTCGATCGGGCCGGAGGGGACGGGGACGTGCATGTCCGGCAGGACTCCCGTTTTGTCGAAGCCGCGCGGGCCGGCTCGTTCGATGTCGCGGATGGCTGCGTCGAACTGCTCTTTGGTTTTCGACTGCTGCAGCATGTTGCGGAGCTTCGGCCTCACCCGCATCGACTTCAGATACCAGTGAGCCATTTTACGGAAGCGGACGATGCCGCCCAGCTCACCCCACTGCTCGATCATGTAGCCGAACTGGCGAAGCAGCAATTCCAGGCGATCGTTGAAACTGCCGGGTGCCGACCACTGGCCGGTGGATTCCCACTCAACGAGCTGTCGAAAGAGCCACGGGTTGGCGAGAGCTCCGCGACCGATCGAGACCGCCTGGCAACCCGTTTCTTCGATCATCCGCGCGGCGTCGGGGACCGAGCGAACGTCGCCGTTGCCGACAACGGGGATTCTCTCGACAGCTTCGACGACGGCACGAATGCCGCTGCGATCGACCACTCCGCTGAAGCCCTGAGCTCGTGTCCGGCCGTGAATTGCGATCGCGACGACGCCGATCTGTTCGAACTCGCGAGCGAACTTCGGCGCGGTGAGCTGCGTGCTGTCCCAGCCGAGACGCATTTTCACAGAGACTGGAATCGAGACCGACTCAACGACGCTTTGCACAAGCGACAGCGTGCTGCCGAGGTCGCACATCATGCCGGCGCCGGAACCGCCTCCGGCAATTCTCTCAACGGGGCAGCCCATGTTGATGTCAATCGTGTCGACGCCGCGCTCCTGCAGAAACTGAGCGGCCTCGCACATGACCGATGCTTCATGCCCGAAAATCTGCACGGCGAACGGCTGGTCCTCGTCGTGCGTCTCGATCATCCGCAGGGTTTTTTCGCTTAAATGAACGAGCGCGTTTGCACTGATCAGGTCCGTCGTCGCGAGGCCGACGCCGCCAATCTGCCGGACGATCCGCCGGAAAGCGAGGTTCGTGTAACCCGCGAGCGGCGAGAGCAGGTAGCGCGAGGGCAGCTCCAGCGCACCGTACGAAACGGGGCCAGCGAAACTCGGGCGAGGATGGCAGAGTTCGTCCACGTTCAGACTCGGACTGGAAATCGAGGCGACCGGCATCGGCCGGAGCGAGGAATCTTTGCGGATTCAATTCGGCCTTGTCCATGAACTCTCGACTGTTCATTTTCAGGAAGCCTCCGCGAGGATATACAGCGTCATCGGCCTTCACGTCGAGCAGACGACTGGATCGTTCGACGAAAGGCCGAGCAACTTTGTCGATGCCGGGCACCACCCTGCCGCAGAGTGGCAGTAAGGTGCGTTTCCGGCGGAGCCCTCAACGTGAAGGAGCAAACGATGCCGGTGAGAATTGCGACGATTGACGATGTTCACGCCGCCCGGAAGGTCATTGTTCGGCACGTTTCACCGGCTCCGCTGATCCGGTCCTGGCCGCTCGAACGAGAGCTGGGGTTTCCCGAAGGTCGCCATGTCTGGCTGAAAGATTACGGCTGGACTCCGGTGGGCTCGTTCAAACTTCTCGGAGCTTTGAACTGGACGGACCGCAACCAGGAACTCATCGGTGATCGCCCGATCGCAGCGCACTCGTCGGGCAATTTTGCCTCGGGAATTTCTTTTGCCGGGATGCGATACGGGAAGCGGGTCCTGGTCGTGATGCCGGAATCGGCTCCGCAAACGAAGTTCAATCTCACCCGGTCGTTCGGTGCCGAAGTTCGTACCTACGACATTTCACGCGACCACGAGACCGGCGACCGCGACCGGCTGACTCGTGAACTGGCCGACAATGAGAGAGCAGTCCAGGCCTCGCCCTACGACGATCCGGACGTCATCGCTGGTAACGGTGTCGGCGGTCTGGAGATTGTCGATGAGCTGCGGCGGCAGGATCGAAATCTCTCACACTTCCTGTGTCAGGTCAGCGGCGGCGGTCTGATGGCCGGCCACGCACTCGCCATCGCCGATGGATTTCCGCAGGCTCAGATCATCGGCATTGAGCCTGACACTGCGGACGATTTCCGACAGTCACTCGAAGCGGGCGAGCGGGTTCGTATCGAGCGCCCGACCGGGATTTGCGACGGGCTCTTGTCGTACGACGTCGGCGAGCACAATTGGCCGATTCTCAAGCAGCACGTCGCTTCGTCCGTCCCTGTGCCCGACTCGGAAACGCGCGAGGCGATGAAGTGGCTCTACGAAAAGCACGGCCTCCGCACGGAACCTTCCGGAGCGATCGCGACGGCCGCCGCTCTTCACGGGCGAGTCAACCTCGACGGCACCGGCGACCTGGTCATCGTGATCAGCGGGCGAAATCTGGACGAGTCACAATTCCGCGAGTGGATCGCCTGACACAGTTTGATCGACGACAGTTTGAAAATCGACACAACTTGAGCGGCCTCTGCTCGTGTGGCGCGCGAGGAGAACTCGGAATGCCGGTTGCGTAACCGAAAGCAGCGAAGCATCGGCACAGTCGGAAACCCCGGATTGATCAGTCGCCGTTTTGATCACTCATCGTTGAGGCACCCATGAGACTTCCTCGAACTTCAGACGTCGTCATTATCGGTGGTGGAGTGCTCGGTACGAGCGCGGCGTTTCATCTTGCAGAGAGCGGTCAGCGGAATGTCACGCTGATCGACAAGGGTCCGATCGCGAGCGGCACGACTCCCTTCGCCGCCGGTCAGACCGGCTACCTCAACTGCGACCGCTTCGCTCTGAAATTCGGCACGTACTGCATCGAGTTCTTCGAGAATTTCGAGGAACGGACCGGGCACGCGATCGACTTTCACCAGCCTGGCAGCCTGCGAGTGGCGCTGACGGAAAGGTTCAAGCAGGACCTCGCCGGGCGACATGACGCGGCGAGAGAACTTGGGCACCCGGTCGAGTTTCTGACCAACGATCAAGCCCGCGAGCTCGTGCCGACGTTTCACCCGCCGGACGACTGTCGCATTCTGATGATCCCGCGAGACGGCTGGGTTGAGCCGAAGTCCGTTGCTGTTGCCTGCGCGGCGGCGGCGGTCGATCGAGGAGTCGCCATTCATACGGGAGTCGCCGCCCTCGAACTGATCGTCGACGGCGGACAGGTCCGCGGAGTCCGCACTGATCAGGGAGTCATTGCGACAAGCAAAGTCGTGCTCGCCGCCGGTGCGTGGACGCGTCAGTTCGGACAGAAGCACGGATTGAATCTGTGTACGGTCCCGGTTCAGCACCAGGCCTTCGTGACCGGCCCCGTGCGAAATGTCCTCGCCGGACAACCAATTGTCCGGATCACGGAGCCGCAGATCTACGTGCGGCCCGAACAGGGAGGCCTGCTGTGCGGCGGCTACGGGTACCGACCGTTGAGCGTCGACATGAATCAGTTTCCCGTCGACTTCGAAATCGCCGCACTCAAAGCAGACGCTGTTTACTACCGGCAGTTGTGCCAGGCCGCCTCGAAATTCTTCCCCTCGCTGCGCGAAGCGACCGTCGTCCAGGAACGACGCGGGCTGCCGACGATTTCTCCGGACGGCCGGTTGCTCGTGTCGGAATGCGACGATCTCAGCGGATTGATCGTTGCTTCCGCCTGCGGAGTGGGCGGCATCGATCGCTCACCAGGAGTCGGGCGAGTCGTCGCGGAAATCGTGGCCGGCGACCTGTCCTGGATCCCGCCGGATGTCCTGCGCGTCGACCGGTTCGAAGAGGACATGACCGCTGACCCGGCTCTGCGAGCTCAGTGCGAAGACACGTACGCTCATCATTATCACGAAATCTACTGATGAGCGGAGCACTGAATGAAAACGAACAGCGAAGTATTGTAAGCTGCCCGCGTTGATTCCCGCGGTCGCTTTTCGTTCAGATATTGTTGCCGGACTGCGTGGGACAACTCGGAGAAGCGGAATGAAGGTCTGGTTTAATAAAGTCAACGAGAGCCGCCGACAGAGTATCGAGACCGAAGACGCGACGATTTCTGTCGGCCGCGACCGGGCTAACGTGCTGATTCTGCAGAGTCCGCTGGTGTCGAAGCGGCAAGCCGTCGTGACTCGCGACAACGGGCTTCTGAAGTTTGAAAACGTCGGCATCAACAGTTGCATGGTCGGCGACACGGAAGTCATGGGTGGCGAGACGATCGACTTCTCGCCAGGCGAAACCGTCCGCGTTGGTCCGTTCACTCTGACGTTTGAATCCGACGAAGCGGCTCCGATCAGCCGGGCCGAAATGGAAGCTCACCTGCGCTCGATCATGTCGGACCTCGAACTGCGGGTGCATCGCAAACTGCTCGCCCGGTTCGATCTGTACGAACTCGAATCCAGCCAGCTGGGCGACATGGACAGCATCCTGCTGCTCGAACGGCACATCGAGGATGTCTGTCGGGAACTCGAACTTTTCGGCGAGGCGAATGAGGCGCTGCTCGAAGAAGTCATCGGCCTTATCCTGCGGGACCTGATGATTAACCACCTGATCCTGGAGAGCGATCAGGAGCAGCTCGACAGTCTCGCGAAACTGACGTGGAACGAATTCGACGTGCCGCAGACGCTGGTGCCCGAACGCGAGACCGAGCTGGCGAACCTCGTCAGCTTTGCTCAGGAAAAACTCAAAGTCGACGAAGAGCCGGACCTCAGCGCGAAAATCCAGCGGACGGAGTACCACTTTGGCGAGGTCTTCCCGCTCGTCCGCCCGCATCTGCATAAAGAGTTGCGGCGATATGTCATCCTGCGTCGGCTGAAAAAAGATCTGAAGGACACCGTCTTCGGCTTCGGCCCGCTGCAGGATCTGCTGCGAGCTCCGACGATTACGGAGATCATGGTCGTGAAAAGCGATCAGATTTACGTCGAGCGGGACGGCGTGCTTGAGCTGTCCGGCCGACGATTTCTGTCCGACAAAATCACGGAGTCCATCATCGAGCGAATCGTGGCTGGAGTCGGCCGCCGCATCGACAAAAGCCAGCCGCTGGTCGACGCGCGATTGCCGGACGGCTCGCGAGTCAACGCGATCATCCCGCCGCTGGCTGTTCGAGGCCCGTGCCTGACGATTCGAAAATTCCCGGCTTACCGTTTCACAATGGACGATCTCGTTGAAAAACGCAGCGTCACCTCAGCCGCCGCCATGTTTATGCGGGCGTGCGTCGTCGACCGGAAAAACATCCTCGTCAGCGGCGGAACCGGTACTGGGAAAACGACGATGCTCAACGTTTTGTCGAGCTTCATTCCTCACCGCGACCGCATCGTCACGATCGAGGACACGACCGAACTGCAACTGCACCAGGACCACGTCGTCACGCTTGAGGCGAAGCAGGCGAACGTCGAAGGCGCGGGAGCGTACACAATTCGGGATCTGGTCAAGAACGCGCTGCGAATGCGGCCGGACCGGATCATTGTGGGCGAATGTCGAAGCGGCGAGGCCCTCGACATGCTCCAGGCAATGAACACGGGCCACGACGGATCGATGACGACCGTCCACGCCAACAGTACCGAGGATGTTTTGAAGCGGCTCGAAGTGCTCGTTCTGATGGCCGTCGACCTGCCCGTCGTGTCAATTCAGAGGCAGATCGCCTCGGCCGTCGACATCATCGTGCAGATCGATCGAAAGCCCGGCGGCCGCCGCGTCGTCACCCAGATCTCAGAAGTCATCGGCTACGACCCCGACCGCAACGACCTGGTCGTCCACGACATTTTCAACTTCCGGGATTCGGAAAAACTTCTCCCGACCGGCTACATGCCGTCCTTCGTTGATTCGCTGATCGAAAAAAATCTGCTGAAGCTGGAATTTCTGTACGGTCAGAAAGAAAAGTTCGAACTCGAAGACGAGCCCGCGCACGCACTACCCGCGCCATAGCGACACGAGAGAGACACGCCGTATCCGGACGGCCCTGGACAGGACGTACCAGAGGCAGGGAACGCAAAGCAGACGACCGTAAAGTTACCACCGGCTGAACACGGCGAGTTTCGGTTGCCCTGAATCTACGAAAAAAGCCTTGTTGCCATGATTCGGCGACAAGGCTTATGAACGAGCCCGACGAGACTTGAACTCGCAACATCCGGATCGACAGTCCGGCGCTTCAGGGTTTCAACCTTCGACTTCGAGAGAATCGTGTCTGTGACAGACTGTCGTAAGCAGCCGGTCAGTTACCGACGGAACTGGTCTCGGAAGTCGATGACGTACTCAGCGAGTTCCGAGCTGTTGCTCGATCGTCCTGATTAATTTGTCAAAGCCGACGTCTCCAGTCAGCGTTACGCCCGGGAAGAGGCACTTTGGAATCGACCCGCCGCCGGCGATTTCATACAGCTTGACGTGCTTGGAGAGGTATTCGTCAGGAGTCTTCTTCGTTAGCTCCTCGTCAAGTTTCTTTTCCGTAACGAGTTTGATGGCGTGCTGTCGAGCATCCGATACCGTCCGAGTCTCTTTGAATAGCCAGTTGTGATATTCGACGAACTTCTCAGGCTTCACCATCCAGACTGCGATGGCGAGACGCGCCAGCTCACATGCGTCACGATGCTGTGGCTCCGTGCTTCCAACCTGTTTATTACAGGATGCGTTCAGTGGGACTGGCAGGGCAATGATTGCCACGTCGTCTCCGTATTTCTTGAATGTCGCGTCCATCGAATTGTGGAGGCTGCGACAGTGCGGACAGGTATAGTCGTACATTTCCGCGAACACGTATTTGGCTGTTGGTTTGCCGAGTAACGGCCACTGATGCACGTTCAGTTTCGTATTGCCGCAGATCGTGATCAGACGCTGCTCGGGCTTCGTGTCCTTGGTTTCTGGATCGATTTGCGCATGCACTATCGTGGGGGCAAGGCCGGAAAGCCAAAAGGCGAGAACGACAACGGCCATAAGCATTTTCATTTTTGATCCTCCTGGTCGGCCTTTGTTTTCTCGGGTGCTGCATCGTCATCAAGCAGTGGTGGTTCAAACACGTCCTCTTTTTCGAAATTCGGGGCTTCAAAGACAGAGGACTCGACGGTCGCGTTCGTCGAATCTGTCTCGGCCGTTGAGACTGATGATTCGACAGCATGATATTCTGCTTCCCATTTCGGCGTCTCGGGAGTCACTAGCTGACCACCGATCAGGACAAGCACGCCGATCACACTGATCGATGCCATGGAAGCCGTGGAGCGGCCACCAAGCGGTCTGGTCCAGATGATTGTTCCCGCGATTACGAGCCCGCATGTGTGGGCAACGAGACAGTAGCTGCAGATGTGGCCAATAACGAAGAACTGCAGGACAACAAACCAAACGGCCGCCAATCCAGCTGCAAGTCCGCAAACCGTCACAACCCGCCATGCGAATCGCTGTTTTGCATCTGAGGACATCCGACGGCAGAACCCAAGCGCGGATAAAGCGCAGAAGTAGAGGGCTGCTGCTGCTGCTCCGACAGGCACCTGAAACCAGCGGGACCAATGAGAGCTGAGAACGTGGTCACAGTCAAAAATGCCTCCGCCGCACCCGGCCACGCCGGTGGAATGAAACGCGACCCAAGCCAGATAGGTGCTGATGCTGAGGGCTAAGGCACTCAAACCCCGCAGCATCCAAACAACTCTTTGAGGCGGAATGTCTTTCATTTTGCGACCATAAACACGAGTGAATCAAGAAGCTTACTTCATCCTACCCCGCTTTCGGTCGTCCTTCGTGCCAAATCCGAAAGTCTCTGACTGCATCCCATTGACCGACCACCCGCGCCAGAGCCTGTTCTGACGACGCGTTAACGCGGTCTGACACTCAAAAAAGTGGTTCCAATCCCGGGGGCAGGTCACCAGGGCCGTTCAGGATTACCAAATCAGTCCGAAAGTCGAATGCGGGCTCGGGAACACTCGCTGCTGAACGAAC
>JAQBVJ010000159.1 GCA_027623235.1 Planctomycetota bacterium | reverse complement strand
CCCGCGGAGCCGTTGATCGCGGGGGCAGCGCGGCTCGGCAGGAGCCTCGCCCTCCCTGCAGGCGGTGCCGGATCGGGAATTTATTTCGAACGCGTCCCTTACTGCGAAAGCGCTCTTCGCGAGACAGCGCACCGTCACTTCGCCAGCAGCCAGTCAACGGCCGGTTCGGCAGTGCTTTGCTGAGCCCACGAGGCGACCGCGACCCGTTTTTCCTCGCTTGTATAGGCTGTGAGGATCACGCCGGGAATCTTGCCTTTCTCACCCGCGAACCACAGTGGGTTCGGTGAGGAGAGTGCGAGCAGCGCGTGGATGTCTCCGTATTTGACGGCACCCGGCACGAAGTTCGGATCGCGGTAGTCCGTGATGTCCGCAAAGCGGAATCCGCCGGTGTCGAGAGCCAGTTTGTCAATCGCATTTCCGGCGACGGCTCGCGCGGCAGCGGCGATCGCGCCGGTTCCGTTGAGAGCCAGCAGGTTGACTCGTTTCGGTGTGTGATCGTCGTTGCGGATCCAGGAAACGAGCGTCAGCACATCGTGGACTCGTCGTACAAACAGCGTGTCGTTATAGGCGAACGTGTAGGCCGCCGCCTCGCGGGGATTCTTGACGGTCCGCTGTCGTGTGGGCGTCACGTTGGTGCCGAGGAATTCGCCCTGCTCAAAGAGATCGGGTGAAACGATGGATGCGCCACCGTCGAGCAGTCGCACGACTTCGGACTTTGCGTCGCCATTCTCCTGAAACAGGCCGCGTTTGCCGTCGCCGTCGATCCAGATGACGACGTCTCCATTCCACTTGGCTCTCGTGGGGAAGAGGGAGATGACCGGCAGTTCCTCACCGCGGGCGGTATTCCGGATGACATCTTCAAAGTAAATGAATCCGTTCTTCTTGACTTTATCGACCATGGTTCGCTGGATGTCGCCCCTGGCGGGCAGGCCTCGGCCGACGATCGACTGGAAGGCTCCGCCGATGACTGTGCGGAACTTGTTCAGAGCGTCCTTGTCTCTTGGCATAAGAGACTTGACCTGCGCGTCGGATTTTTCCGCCAGGTACGAAGTGAGGCTGACTTCGTATTCGTCGCCGCCGGCTGGCTGTGGGTGCTTCTCGTCCCAGACCGTCTGCTCGGCTGCGGTGAGCGGTTCCCAGTCGTCTTCGATGACTGGTTCTTCGAGGCCCAGATGCAGGTGTTTGTTGAACCACGAGTACATCGTCGCCCGCGACACGTAGTTGTAGTTGTGCGGGAAGTGGAGCATCTCGCGGCAGTAGACGTTCTCCTGTTTCCCGAACATGCCGTACAGCCGCTGCAGTTCGGGATAGCCTTTGGTCATCATCTCCTTCGTCCAGTCGTTGGCCGCGGTCATGGCCTGCGGCTTCGGAGCGAACAGCGCGGCCAGCTCGACATTGCCGGTTCCGACTCTCAGCAGCGTGCAGTTTTCGCACGTGCATCCGCCCTGCATCGAGGTCGACACCATTCCGTTTGGAAAAGCAGCGATGGGGCGAGGATCGATCGCGCACAGCAGGATCGTTTGAGTTCCGCCGCCGCTGCCACCGGTCACGGCGATCCGTTCGCCATCAACGTCCGGCAGCGACTGCAGAAAGTCCAGGCAGCGGATTGAATTCCACGTCTGGATCCCCATGACGCTCTGCAGCCGCATTTCGGCCTGGGTGCTGTAGAGGCCCCACTTCTCTTTGCCTTCCATTTCCGGTCGTTGCTTCGCGAACCGGTGAGCGACGTCGAACGAAATCTGATGGCTGTCGGCGTAGCCAAGCATGTCGAAGATGAAACAGACACAGCCCATCCGCGCGAGCTGAGCACACCGGGCAAGCTTCGGGAACCGGCCCGACTTGAGATGTTTCTCGGCTCCGGATTCGATCAGAGCCGCCATGTTGGCCTCACCATAATCCTGCAGCCGGCCGCCGTGACCGTGCGGGCAGAGCACGGCCGGGTGTTTGACGTTTGTTTTTCCATCGTCCGGCCGGAACAGGAGACCCGTGACGAAGTGATTCGGCACAGCCTCGAAGTAAACCTTCTCGACCGTGAAACCTGGCCGTTGAACTTTGCCATGAATGACCGCGTTGAGCGGCGTCCGCTCCGGCATCGGCCAGATTCCTGTCGCAATCTTGACTCGACGCTGAAGCTCAGCTGCCCGCGCTTCCCAGGCCGCCGTTCCTTCGGGCACCTCAAACGGGAAGTAGCCGTTGAGGTCTTTCGGCTCAGACAGTCGACTGTCGTTGGGAAGTTGCCCCTCCTCGAAGACTCGCAGGTCCTGTGCCGAGGCATCGTGAACGGGGCCAGACTTCAAAACGACGAGCGCAACCAGACAAGCCGCGAAGCGAATTCGAGATACCGTCTTCATGAGCCAGCCCTTTTGCCGGGGAGTGCATTCTGGGAATTGATCCGTAGACGATTCGTAACGGGTCTCGCGGCAGTTGCCAACCGGACGAGGCCGTAGAACGGACGCCCACGTCCGTCCCGCCTCAGCCCTGACGGATGAAGGCATCCGTCCTGCCGAGGCGGGAGTGGACTCGCCGCGCCGAATGCGGAATTGACCGCAACGAAGCCGAATTGCCTTCCGACTCCGCATCCGGCATCATCCCTGCCTTGAACTTTTCACCGGAGAACTCAGTCATGTCGAAACGAAGAACCCGCGAGCTGCGTCGTCAGTTTCTCAAGCAGGCCGCATTCGGAGCGGCGATGTTCAGCACGCCGGGCCTCTTCGCCGAGGAACTAAAGAAAGCGGAGCTGACTCGAACGGCCCGGCAGACCGAAGGCCCGTTTTATCCGGACAAGCTGCCGCTCGACACGGACAACGATCTGTTGCTCATAAATGACAGCACGACTCCCAGCGTCGGCACGATCACGCACTTGACCGGGCGAGTGGTCGACGTGTTCGGCGATCCCGTGCGGAATGCGACGGTGGAGATCTGGCAGGCTGATTCGAACGGTGTCTACATTCACACCCGCAGCGATCAGGCGGACAAGCGGGATGCTCACTTCCAGGGCTACGGCCGATTTCTGACCAGCCGGAAAGGCGAGTACTACTTCCGCACGATCAAGCCCGCCCGCTACCCGGGGCGGACGCCTCACATTCACGTCGCGGTCAGCTCGCACGGAAAGCGGATGCTGACGACGCAGCTTTACATTAAGGGTGACAAACAGAACGACAGCGATGTGCTGCTGAAGCGGGTGCAGGATACGAAGGCTCGTGAGTCGATCATCACAGACTTCAAGCCGATCGAGGACTCGAAGATCGGCGAACTGGCGGCCCACTTTGAGATCGTGATTGGACAGACTCCGGAAGATCAGCCCGGCGACCGCCCCCAGCAGAGTCCACCTCGGCGGAACGGGTAATCGATTCCGGATCGGCGACGCAACGAAACATCCACGGACGACCCCAAAGAGAATTGCGGTTATGCGAATTTCAGTTTTCCTCGTGCTCGTCGCGGTCTGGTGCGCCTCGCCGGCGCTCGCTCAGCGTGGCGGGCGCGACTTTGCTCAGCAGAACGCATCGCAGTTCGGGTGGCATTCCAATTACGCGCGAGGGCTCGAAGAAGCCCGGGCGGACAACAAGCCGATCATGCTTGTTTTCCGCTGCGTACCCTGAGTGGACTGCTCCGAATTCGACGAGCAGGTTGTTCGTCTCGAAAAAATCAAAGATGTGGCCGACCAGTTTGTCCGCGTCCGACTCGATGAGATCCACCACTCGGACATCAATCTTTTTGAGTTTGATTACGACCTCACGCTGATGGTGTTTTTTCTTAACGCCAGCGAGGAGATCTACGGACGCTACGGAGGTCGCGACGCGGAAGACGCCGACTCGCGTCAGTCGCTCGCGGGGCTGCGCTACTCGATGCAGGCCGCGCTGCAGACTCACAAAGAGGAAGATCGACCGAAAGTTGAGCGGAAGGAGCCACTTCTGGTTCGCTCGCTGCAGTCGGCCGGAAACTACCGAGGCTGCATCCACTGCCACAACGTCAAGGAAATTCAGAACGACGAACTGAAACAACTCGGCCTGTGGTCGCGGGAAAAACTGTGGCGCTACCCGATGCCCGAGAACATCGGCCTGGCCTTGGAGGTCGATCGCGGAAACGTTGTGAAGTCCGTCGGAACGACGTCGGTGGCCAGCTCTGCCGGGCTCGCTGCTGGAGACGTCGTCGACAGGATCGGCGGCCTTCGAGTTCGTTCGTTCGCAGACGCTCAGACCGCACTTGACCGGGCCCCGGACAAAGGTCAGTTCATTGTTGAGTGGCTTCGGGATGGCGAGCGGCACTCGGCGAAACTCACTCTGAATGACGGCTGGAGAAGAACGGACATCAGTTGGCGGCCTTCGATGCAGCGGTACCTCGCCGCACCCCGTCTTTACGGGCGAGATCTGTCGCTGGAAGAACGAAAAACGCTCGGCCTGAAGCCGAAACAGTTGGCGTTTGCTCACCGGGATCGCGTGTTGACTCAGGCCAGCGAAGCCGGGATTCGGGCCGGTGATGTCATCCTCGGCTTCGACGGGCGGGAGCTTCAGATGACCGCCTACGATTTTCAGACCTGGGTGCGTGAGAACTACATTCTGGGCGATCGAGTGAAGATCAACGTGTTCCGCGACGGGAAAAGGATCGACATCCCGATGACTCTGGAGAAGTAGCGGCGAATTCTGTGGGGCTCCGAGCAGATTGCTCTTGCACAGAGCACGCTGTAAAACGTACCGGTCTCTTACCACTCCGCCCTCGCCCCTCTGCCTCCCATGAACTGGTCGAGTCTTCGCAGTCACGCCGATCAAATCGAAATGCTCCGCCGATCCATCCGGCGAGGGCGGCTGGCTCACACCTACCTGTTCGCCGGTCCGGCGGGTGTCGGGAAATCCTTGTTCGCCCGGATCCTTTCACGGTGTCTGCTATGCGAGAGGGTGACCGACGAAGATCTGGATGCGTGCGGCGAGTGCTCCAGCTGCCGGCAAATGGAAGCGGGCTCACATCCCGATTTCTTTTATGTCGGCTGCCCGGAAGGTAAGGGAGAGATTCCTGTCGCCCTGTTTCTGGGTGAGAGAGAGAAACGCGGGCAGGAAGGTCTGATTCACGATCTTGCTTTGCGTCCGATGATCGCTTCTCGCCGGGTTGCCATCATCGACGATGCCAACCAGATGAACGAAGAGGGCGCGAATGCGATGCTCAAGACTCTTGAGGAGCCGCCTGCCGACTCACTGCTGATTCTGATCGCGGAAAACCTCGATGCGATCCTGCCGACAATCCGCTCCCGCTGCCAGCTGTTGAGGTTTGGTGGCCTGTCGGAAAAGAACGTTGCGGAACTGCTCGTACAGCACGAACTGGCATCCACTTCGGAAGAGGCGATCGCTGCCGCTTCAATGAGCGATGGCAGTCTGCAGACCGCGCAGCAACTCTTGAACCCGGAACTGCGAACGCTTCGTGAGCAGCTTTACAAATATCTTGCCGCCGCCGATCTGGATCCGATGGCCGCCGCAAAGGCGATGACTGCAGGGGTCGAGAGCCTCTCCGGCAACACACAGGAACAACGTCAGAACGCTGGCTGGCTGATTCGATTTGCGCAGGAGTTTTACCGCCAGGCGACGCTGGTGTTGTCGGGTGCGCCACCCGCTTTCGTCCCGCGTGAGGTTGAAGTGTTCTGCAATCGTCGGGCGAAGCACGAGTCCGCCGGCCTTGAGCTCACGATGGCACTGTTCGATCTGGCCGTCATGGCCGAAAACCGGGTCAGCTGGAATATCAATCCGTTGCGGACGCTTGAGGCACTGTTCGATGATCTGTCGATAACGGGACGCAATGTGCCCTCCGCGTGAGCATGGCCACAACTGCCTCGAACGTGGTCGGAAAAGTCAGCCCGATTTACTCGGCCCCGAGACTCTGCTGAGTCAGCTCAAACAGCTGTCTGGCTTCGTCGATGTCGAGGAATCGGCTGCGGATCGCGAGTCGCTCGATGGATCCCTGCCAGTCCCGACCACCGTTGACTTCGTCGCCGAGGATCAAGGCCATGGGCACCCAGCTGTGGAAGTCACCTTGAAGTTCGCCCGTCTTCTTGACCAGCTTGCCGTTAACGCAGCAGAGAAGTTGGCCGGCGCGGTACGACACGACGACGTGCATCGGTTCCCCAGGCGTGATCTTTGCAAGCGTGACCTGTGGATTAGTTCCATTTTCGTCGTTACGTGCCGTGCGAAGTCGAAGCACAAGATTGTCATCCTCCTGGCCAAGCGTGAAGTTTCTCTCGTTGGCGTCTTTTGAAAAACTGACGATCCGCGCCGGCCCTGTTTGGTTCTTCCCGTTTGTGATCAACGTGACCTCGATGCTCAGTTCGTCAGACCGACTGCAGGACTCAAGCAGCTTCGCGTTGAGCCCCTTCGGCAGAAAAGCGCCTCCGGAGAGCTGCATGATTCCGTGCTTGTCGATCTTCGCTTTGCCGCGCTGTTCCATGTTGGCACCGTTGCCGTTGCTCCATTCGAGGATCAGCCCCTGGACATTTCCCGGCCAGCGAACGACCGGCTCGATCGGAGCAGGAGCAGGTAGAGTTGCCGTGGGGTCGGCCATCGGTGCCGCCACAGGTTCGCGGAGAAAGGGCTCGCTGAGAAAGGGCTCGGCGATGACTGGACCAGTCACGTCACGGCAGCAGCCGCCAAATGAAGGACAGCAGTCGGTGTTCTCTATCGAGCAGCAGCCCGAAACGACGGCGAGCAGTGCAAGCGTCGCCGTCATCATGATCAGTTTTCTCAGCATTTCAGTCAGCCTCGCAACACGGGTTCGGAGTTTGTGCGTCTCCCGACGCAGAATCAGCTTGACTCAATTCAGACATCGGTGCGGGCGGTTGATCTGCGAAACAGATTCTCATTCCAGCACGTCGCAATTCCGGGTTGCCCGGAGAAGCTGACGGAGTCCGGATTCGTAACAGTGATGAGCGATCTGCCGGCCACTGAAGCCTTGCCGGGCGGGCCCTTCGCTCCGAACACCTGCATTGTGCTGCCTCGGCCTTGTGATCCGGGCCTGCCGCGTTGCCGGAAAATGTCGACGGTCTGGCTCAGACCGGTTGTCCCGGTGTGGGGCAGGGCACAGAAAGCAGACGCGAACAGGGTCGATGCAACCGCGCAAGTCTGGACGGATCGAATGAGAGACCGCCGACAGCTCGTTGAGTCGGTATTCTGCGCGACCTATGATTCGAGCTATAGTCGTCGCCTGACTGCTCTGCCGTTTCTTTCCGGTTTCGTTTCTTTCCGGTTTCAAAGACAGCCCCTGATGATCGTGACGCTGATCGGCTACCGAGGAACCGGCAAGACATCCGTGGCGAGTCCGCTTGCGAAGCGGCTGGGCTGGCGCGCCGTGGACGCCGACGTGGAGCTCGAAACTCGCGCCGGCCGCTCGATCCGCGAAATCTTTGAAACAGACGGTGAAGGCGAATTCCGCCGGCTGGAACGAGAGACGCTCGTTGATCTGCTCAGCCAGGACCGGCTTGTGATCGCGGCTGGCGGAGGCGCCGTCCTCAATGTGGAGACCCGCGCCGACTTTAAGGCGGCCGGTCCGGTTGTCTGGCTCGTCGCATCCGCAGACACGATTGAACGGCGACTGTCCGGCGATTCGACCACGTCAGGTCGCCGTCCGAATCTGACTTCGCAGGGCGGGCGAAGCGAAATTGAGGAAATGCTCAGCCAGCGCGATCCTCTCTACAGGGAATGTGCCTCGCTGGAAGTCGCGACAGACCTCCCGTTCAAGAGTGGATCGTCGACGCCCTCGCCGGAAGAGCTTGCTGAGTTCATCCTGGCGCGGCTACGGGAATCGGCGCCCGGTCTGTCGGAAGGGGAGGTCTCCCTGTGACAGCATTCGGTTTTCCGCAGTGGATTCTGCTCTGCTACGTTTTCGTTGTCGGCACAGTTGTTGGCAGCTTTCTTAATGTCTGCATTTATCGAATCCCCACGAAGGACGGGTTCTGGGACTCGCTGAAGGCGATCGTGTATCCGCCGTCGCGGTGTCCTCGATGTTTCAATCGGATTCCCGGCCGGTTCAACATCCCGATTTTCGGCTGGCTGTTTCTGCGTGGTCGCTGTTACCACTGCAGCAAGGGAATTTCCTGGAGGTACCCGGCGATCGAGCTTGGTAACGGTCTGCTCTGGGTCCTTGTTTACTGGATGGAGATTCCCTCCGAGTTTCGCTCAACGATCGTTGACAGCAATGTGCAGGGACTCTACGGGCCGACACCGGTTCCCGGGTCGGGATGGCTGTCTCCAGACGCACTACTCCACTGGCGATACCTCTACCACATGATTCTCGTCGAGGCTCTCGTCGTGGCGAGCTTCATTGACCTTGACCTGTGGGTGATTCCGGACGGCTGCACGCTGCCGGCAATGGCTGCTGGAATCGTCGGAGGAGGGGCCATTGGCCGAGTCTGGCTGGCTCCTGTCTGGCATCAGAGTCCTCGAATTTCAAGTGATCTGCAATGGGTGCTTCCCGAGTGGATGCATGCGTTTTTCATGGATCAGGCCGTGCCCGACTGGATTTCCGGCTCGCCCCATCTCCACGGGCTTGCTGTGAGTCTGGCTGGCTTTGTGGTCGGCGGCGGCGTGACCTGGGCGTTGCGGATTCTCGGCTCCTGGGCACTTCGGCGTGAGGCGATGGGTTTCGGCGATGTTGTCCTGATGGCAATGATCGGCAGCTTTCTCGGCTGGCAAGCCTCGATCATGGTCTTCTTTATCGCCCCCATGATCGCTCTGGTCGTTGTGGTCGCGACCTGGGTGTTTCGTCGAAGCCGCGAGCTGCCGTTTGGCCCATACCTCAGTCTCGCCGCGCTCTACGTGACGCTGTTCTGGAAGCCGCTGTGGCAGAGCTTTGAGCCGATTTTCGGATCGGGACCGCTGCTCGTCTCGGTGAGCCTGGTCATCGGGCTCCTCTTTGCCGGAACAATGAGGCTGATCCGACTGCTGTTCGAGACGCTTGGTTTCGCGACGTATGACGATGAACTGCCTGGTGAGGAGTGGACCTCCGCCGACCAGTTGACTCACTTCATGGGTGAGAATGTCGACCCGGATCAAGGACGCTGGCCGTATTCCCGCTGGCCCGGTGAAAGCTCCGGTCGCGGCTGGTCTCAGTACGAGCAGTGGAAAAACGGCTAGCAGAATGCCGATGCCACTTCTTCCGCGACCAAACTGCTGTTGCCTGATTTCCAGCACTTGAAATACCGTTGCCGGTTCTCCTTTCAGGCCACTCCGGACGTGCGGACACGTTCCCGAAAAAGGTACGCGCGATGACTGCGATTCTTGGAATCTCCGCTTTCTACCATGACTCCGCAGCCGCTCTCGTCGTGGACGGCAAGATCGTCGCCGCCGCTCAGGAAGAGCGTTTTACGCGGAAGAAACATGACCAGAACTTCCCAAAGAATGCTGTCAACTACTGCCTGAAAGAGGCTGGCATCCAGCCGGAAGACCTCGACTACGTCGGATTTTACGATAAGCCGCTCCGCAAGTTCGAGCGGCTGCTTGAGACGTACCTCGCCTTTGTTCCCAAGGGGTTTCGGTCATTCCGACAGGCGATTCCCGTGTGGCTGAAAGAAAAACTCTACCTGCCACGTGAGATGAAAGAGGGCCTCGACGGTCGCTACAACGGCCGGTTCGTCTTTACTGATCACCACGAGTCTCACGCGGCCAGCGCGTTCTTCCCTTCGCCATTCGACGAAGCGGCCATCATGACGCTTGATGGTGTCGGCGAGTGGTCGACGACGTGTCTTGGTGTCGGGCGTGGAAACAAAATTGAACTCACCCACGAGATTCGATTTCCACACTCGCTCGGACTGCTGTATTCGGCTTTTACTTACTACACCGGATTTCGAGTCAACAGTGGCGAATACAAAGTCATGGGCCTCGCCCCCTACGGGAAGCCGATTTACAAAGAACTGATCCTCGAACACCTGATGGACCTGAAAGAAGACGGCTCCTTCCAGATGGATATGAGCTACTTCAACTACTGTCAGGGACTGACGATGACGTCAGCGAAGTTTCATGAAACGTTTGGTGGTCCGCCGAAGAAACCGGAAACCGACGTCACCCAGCGCGAGATGGACCTCGCTGCTTCGGTGCAGGCAGTCACAGAGGACGTCATGCTGAGGACCGCGTCGCACCTTCACAAAGAGACGGGTTGTAAAAACCTGGTCATGGCAGGCGGCGTCGCTCTGAACTGCGTCGGAAACGGCCGAATCCTCCGTGAGAGTCCGTTCGAGAATATCTGGATACAGCCGGCCGCCGGTGACGCAGGAGGAGCTCTGGGAACAGCAATGTTCATCTGGCATCAGTTACTGGAGAAAGAACGCGTGCCGACGGGCACCGATTTTCAGCACGGCTCGCTGCTCGGTCCGGAATTTTCCGATGAAGAGATCAGCAAGTTCCTCGACGACGTCGGTGCTGAATATCAAAGGTGCGAATCTGACGAGGACCTCGTGAAAGAAGTTGCGCCGCTGATCGCCGACGAAAAAGTCATCGGCTGGTTTCAGGGACGAATGGAATTTGGTCCACGAGCACTCGGTGCCCGCAGCATCATTGGCGACGCCCGCAGCCAGACGATGCAGTCGGTCATGAATCTGAAAGTGAAATTCCGCGAATCGTTTCGTCCGTTTGCCCCCATCGTTCTCAAAGAACACGTTCACGAATACTTCGAGATGCGCGAGAACGAAGACAGCCCGTATATGCTGCTTGTGGCTCCTGTCCGTGAAGAAATACGCAGCGAACTGCCGGACGAATACAAAACGAAATTTGGAATCGAACAGCTCAACTATTCGAGGTCATCGATCCCGGCTGTGACGCACGTTGATTACTCCGCACGTGTGCAGACCGTTGATAATATTCGCAATCCGCTTCTCCATCAGCTGATGAGTCGCTTTTACGAACAGACGGGTTGCCCGGTGTTGATTAATACCAGTTTCAACGTTCGCAGTGAGCCGATTGTGTGTACTCCTGAGGATGCCTGGAGGTGCTTCATGGCAACTGACATGGATGTGCTTGTGCTGGGGCGACACGTCCTGCTCAAGAAGTGTCAGAAGGAGAAGGACTCGGCAGCGATTCGCGAGAAGCATCTCGCACAATTTCAGCTCGATTGATCACAGATGTGACAAATGGCTCTGAGGAGAATCACGGATGAAACTCGTTCAGATGAACTGGCACCCGGGCGACCAGCAGTTGCGGCAGTTCGGAATGATCTCCCTGCTTGCGCTGCCAGGGATCGCCTGGGTGTGGGGAGCGTCGCACGACTTGATGGCGGTGTTGCTCGCTGTGGGAGTCGTGTTCGCCCTGACGGGAATTGCAAAGCCGCAAGCATTGAGAATTCCGTTTGTCGGACTGTGCCTGCTTACGATTCCCATTGGACTGGTTGTCAGTGAGCTGACTCTGCTGCTGATGTATCTGCTGGTCTTTCTACCAATCGGTGGAGTGTTCTGTTTGTTGCGACGCGATGCGCTTTCACTGCGGTCTCAGTCGGCTGAGAGTTATTGGAAACCTCGATCGAAGCCCGCCAGCGTGGCCAGCTACTATCGTCAATGGTAGGAATGGACGCTGTTCCCTCAATAAAGATGACTTACGACTTAGTCGGTTGTCTTTCAGTACATTACGGAGGATGTCAAATGTCGTCGCAATTGAGTGAGTTTGAGCAGCTCAATCAGGAATCATCAACGGGAACGGCACGCGAATTCTGGCTGTTCATCGTTGAGAACAAATGCTGGTGGATGATTCCCATCCTGGTGATATTCTGCGCGTTTGGCGTTTTGATCGCCTGTGGCCCATCAGGGATCCTTCCGTTTGTCTACATGATGTTCTGAGGCAGCCTGCAGATTCAGCCCGGCCGACACGGTCGGGCTCTTTTCGTGTCAATGGTTCTGCCGAGTGAATTTCATGCCGAAGGTTTCACGCTCCCGCCGATCGATCTGGCTGCGTCGTGCTCTCTTGCTGGGCGGCAGCGTGGTGTTCAGCTTTCTGATCCTCGAAGCCGGGCTGCGAATCGTTGGATTCGAGTTTCCGGTGACGACGGTGAGACATCCTCATCGAGGATACTCGCATCGGCCCAACGCGAAATGGGTGCAGAGATCAGAAGGGTTCGCGACGGTTCACACGAACAGCCGCGGATTTCGCGATGCGGAATGGAAGATTGCGAAACCAGTGGACACGATTCGAATTGCCGTCCTGGGTGACTCGTTCGCAGAGGCGACTCAAGTCGAAGAAGAGGAACGATTCACCGAGCTGATTGAAAAACAACTCGGGGAGCAGAGGCTGTTCGAAAGCCGAAAGATTGAAGTCATGAATTTCGGCACGTCCGGCTACGGGACAGCTCAGCAGTTGATGACCTGGCGGCACGACGTGAAAGCGTATCGACCTGATTTCGTGGTGCTGGCGTTTCTGTCCGGCAATGACATTCGAAATAATTCGGAGTTGCTTGAAGGGGACCCGATTCGCCCTTACTTCATCGAGCGGAATGGGCAACTCGTTCTGGACGACTCGTTTCGTGAAGAGCAGTTCTCTCTGGCGAGGTCGGTCGGCCTGGAAGCGGCTCGGTATTCGCGAGTCGCTCAGGTGGTTTATCAGGTGTCTCGCGGAATTCGGGCCAGGCGAAAAATTGAACAGTTGAAGCAGTCTTCGTCGGCTGACGCGAAAGTTGTCGAGCTGGGGCTTGCTGAACCCGGCCTTTCGACCTGGATCTACTCCGCTCCGAAGGAAGACAAATATGAGGCGGCCTGGCGGGTCACTGAAAAGTTGATTTCCCAATTGAATGATGAGGTGGCTGAGTCCGGTGCGCGGCTGGTCGTCGTCACTCTGACAAACGCCATTCAGGTTCATCCGGCAGCGAAATGCCGGAAGCAGTTTGCAGAGATACTGAAACTTGAAGACATGTCGTATCCGGATGATCGAATCAGGGAGCACTGTCAACGGGCAGGAATTCCCGTGCTGTCACTCGTCCCCGGAATGCAGGCTCACGCTCAACGGTACGACAGGTTTCTGCACGGCTTCAAGAATACCAGGCTCGGGCAAGGGCACTGGAATGCCGCAGGGCATCGGGTCGCGGGAAGTCTCATTGGAGACTGGCTTGAACAGGAGCTCGCCCGCGACAAATCGCAGATCCAGACCGTCTCTCACGAAGAATAGGTCCGGTTGGGCGGCCGCTTGCTGTGGCAACTGCGGATCGCCAACGGAATTTCTGCGGTTTTCGCGATGGGAGTGGATCCCCTGATATGAAATCGGGGAGCTTCCGGGAAGTTGCCCACGGAAGTGGATTCGGCTGATGGCTTTCCGGAATCATCTCCATATCGTGTCAGTCGTCGAACTGGCTTATTGCAACATCATCCGGCGCGGCCGAAGCCGAGCTGAATCAAATCCGTTTCCGGGAGTCGAACATGAAAATGGGCCACATCCGATCGTGGGCCGTGGCGGCCGCTTTGAGTATGACAGGCGTGGCAGGAGCCCAGGAAGTTTCGCCGACAGATCGCGAGCCCGTGCCAATGCCGGAAGCCAGGGCAGCCCAGGGGCTTGTTGTCGAGACGCCAGCCGTGACCGCTGTTGCTGAATTCACCGCTGAAGAGCTGGATGAGCTGCTCGCTCAGCTCGGGCCGGGTGGTCGCGGGCCAGATGGTCCTGGACGCGGTGTGTCTCGAGGTCCCGGTGCCGGTCGTGGCCCGCAGGGTGGTCCCGGCGCTGGTCGGCCGGACTTTGGCGGAGGACGTCCACAGAAGGGCCCCGCCAGTCCAGGACGGGGGCCAGGGTCGCGGGATGGTCGCGGACCGGGAGGACCGCCGATGGCTCGAGATCAGGGGCCGAACCACGGTCGCGGATCATCAACAGGCAAAGGACCGTATGGCAAAGGCCTGTCGTTTATACATAAGTCGCCCGACATTTTCATGAACAATATTCACATTTGGCACGACATTTGCGCCGTTATTGGAGACAGGAAACAGCCTGCCACAATTGCATGACGGAGCGACATTATGTGCGAAGGAATTGCCGCGGAACTGGATG